>CAYLJB010000011.1:0-2415 GCA_964383785.1 uncultured Fluviicola sp. | reverse complement strand
GCAGTGTACACTTCGTTGAAGTCTACCAATTCGATCAAACACATTTCTGCGTTATCACCCAAACGGTATCCTGTACGAATAATACGAGTATATCCACCCGGACGATCAGCTACTTTTGGAGCGATTGAACGGAACAACTCAGAAACCGCTTCTTTACTTTTCAAGTAAGAAAATGCTGTACGACGAGCGTGAGTAGAATCATCTTTCGATTTCGTGATGATTGGTTCTACATAAACGCGCAAAGCTTTTGCCTTCGCCAAAGTTGTTGTAATACGTTTGTGCTCGATCAATGAACAAGCCATGTTAGACAACATTGCTTGTCTGTGAGAAGCCTTACGTCCTAAATGGTTTACTTTTTTACCGTGTCTCATGTTTTTAAATTTCGTAAGTAACGGTTAGTGAAAACTTTTGTATCGCGCTATTTTCACCACCTATTACGCCATTAATAATTTACTAATGCGATACTAGTCTTTATCCAATTTATACTTCGCAACGTTCATTCCGAAGTGCAATCCTTTTGAATCTACCAAGTCTTCCAACTCAGTCAATGACTTCTTACCGAAGTTACGGAACTTCAATAAGTCATTTTTGTTGTAAGAAACCAAGTCACCCAAAGTTTCAACATCAGCTGCTTTCAAACAGTTTAGTGCACGAACCGAAAGATCCATATCCACTAATTTTGTTTTCAACAATTGACGCATGTGCAATGAAGTCTCATCAAACTCTTCTGTTTCAGATTTCACTTCACTATCCAAAGTGATACGCTCATCTGAGAACAACATAAAGTGGTGAATCAAGATCTTTGCAGCTTCTTTCAAAGCATCTTTAGGATGAATAGATCCGTCAGTAGATACTTCCATAACCAATTTCTCGTAATCCGTTTTTTGCTCTACACGGTAGTTCTCAATCGTGTATTTCACGTTTACAATTGGAGTAAAGATAGAGTCGATGAAAATTGTTCCGAATGGAGCATTTCCAGACTTGTTCTCTTCAGCTGGTAAGTAACCACGTCCTTTGATGATTGTCAACTCCATCTCCAATTTCACTGAAGACTCCATGTTACAGATCACCAAATCAGGATTCAAAACCTGAAATGCAGATGTGAATTTACCCAAGTCACCTGCAGTCAATTTATCTTGACCAGAAATAGAAACTACTACAGTCTCATTGTCAGTTCCATCGATTTGTTGTTTGAAACGAACTTGTTTCAAGTTCAACACGATCTCAGTTACGTCTTCTACTACTCCTTTGATTGTAGTAAACTCGTGGTCTACACCATCAATACGAATAGAAGAGATTGCGAATCCTTCCAAAGAAGAAAGCAAGATACGACGCAACGCGTTTCCTACTGTGATACCGTATCCAGGTTCTAATGGACGGAACTCAAATTGACCTTTGCGCTCATCCGACTGGATCATAATAACCTTATCAGGTTTTTGAAAATCTAAAATTGCCATGTTATTTTCTTCGTTTTACTTGTTCGTTGGTTGCGCGGTTGTAGAGATTGAAGAAGTTCTGAACAACCCTTTAGCCACCGACCAATTGTTTTACTTATTACTTAGAGTACAATTCGACGATCAACTGCTCTTTAATATTCTCAGGGATCATATCACGTGATGGCACGCTCAATACTTTTCCTGTTTTAGAAGCAGCATCCCAATCCAACCAATCGTGACGCTTGTTAGAAGCTGTCAACGAACTTGTAATTGCCTCCAAAGATTTTGATTTCTCACGAACACCAACTACATCACCAATACGCAATGTATAAGAAGGAATGTTTACCACTTCTCCATTTACTACTACGTGTTTGTGTGTAACCAACTGACGTGCTGCACGACGAGAAGGAGCGATACCCAAACGGTAAACAACATTGTCCAAACGTGTTTCACACAATTGCAACAAGTTCTCACCCGTAATACCTTTCATACGTGATGCTTTTTCAAACAAATTAGCGAATTGACGCTCCAAAATACCGTAAGTGTATTTTGCTTTTTGTTTTTCACCAAGCTGAATCGCGTATTCAGATTGTTTACCACCTCTACGTTTTGATGGGCCATGTTGACCCGGACCGTAGCTTCTTCTGTCCAGTGCTTTGTCTGGACCAAAAATTGGGTCGCGGAAACGACGCGCAATTTTCGATTTTGGACCTCTATATCTTGCCATAATAAAAAAATAAAAAAAGGGGGATTATGAATTAAGGCTTTCCTTCGATAATCGTATCCCCTTTAGTGTTAAAAAAAATGCAGTATTATACTCGACGTTTTTTCGGTGGTCGACAACCGTTGTGTGGTAATGGAGTAACATCGATGATCTCAACTACTTCAATACCGCTATTATGGATTGCACGGATTGCAGATTCGCGACCAGCACCAGGGCCTTTCACGAAAACTCTAACTCGACGTAATCCGAAGTCAT
>CAYLJB010000010.1:14205-52200 GCA_964383785.1 uncultured Fluviicola sp. | reverse complement strand
TTTCCGGCTTCTTCGAACTTGCCTTGATTGTAATACATGTATGCAAGTTCCTGCGTGTACCAAATGTTATTCGGATCCAGCTTGGCCGCGATTTCGGTGTAAGTTGCCGCGTTCGCCCGATCATTGATCAATAAATAACATTGAGCTAAGCCAAAAGCAGCTGCATCGTCTGTTGGACGTGCCCGGAAACAACTGTCAAAGGCCTGAATGGCCTCTTTTATCTGGCCTTTTACCTTATATCGAACACCACTGTGAAAGGTTCGGATATACGGATAATCAGCAGCCGTTAATGTACGCGATTCACTTACCTTTTGACTTGGTTTACAGCCGGTGAGGATCACCAACCCAAGTAATGCTATGAAAATGAAACGCATCAACTGATGATGGAATAATCACTTAAACTCAAATCCCTTGCCAAGCCTTTGTACTTCGAGTGTGAACCAAGCATGGAATCTTTCAAATTGGCATCCACAATGATTGAATGTTGCTGCAAGATACTATTCTTGATAATGGAATTGGTCACCATGGAACCTTTGCCTAGAGAAACATGCGGACCAACAACAGAATTTTCGAGGATCACATCTCTTCCGATATAGCAAGGCGGGATGATCACGGAATTCAGGACTTTAGCACTTGGATCAACCAAATTAAGGCCCTTTTCCTGATCGTATTCCAACACGCGTTGATTGGTGATAACGGTTACTTCTTTATTCCCGCAGTCCAACCATTCATCCACTTGACCTGGCTTGAATCGTTTGCCTTTTTCAGTCAATCTTCGCAGAGCATCAGGAAGTTGGTATTCACCACTTTTAATGATACCGTTTTCCACGAGATAGTTCAATTCTTTTGCAAGAGCTTCGCCTTCTTTGAAGTAGTATATTCCGATCATCGCCAAGTCTGAAACGAATTCTTTCGGTTTTTCTACAAAGTCGATGATCTCTCCGGCCTCATTCATCTTTATAACACCAAAGGCACTTGGATCTTCGATTTGTTTTACCCAAAGAATACCGTCTGCATCTGCATCGATCTTGAAATTTGCGCGGAATAAGGTGTCAGCAAATGCCACTACAACCGGGCCGGTCAACAATTTTTCAGCACACAAAACGGCATGTGCAGTTCCAAGGGGTTTGTCTTGGTAGAAAATACTTCCTTTTGCCCCCAGTTTTTCTGCTACCTTGATCAGTTCTTGTTCGATCTCGGGTCCGAAATCACCAATTACGAAACCGATCTCGTCGATAGGTTCGCTGCAAACTGCTGCGATATCCTCTACTAATCGGTGAACGATCGGTTTACCACCAACCGGAACCAAAGGTTTAGGAACCGTCAACGTGTGTGGACGTAAACGACTTCCGCGACCTGCCATTGGAACGATAACTTTCATGTGCTGTTATTTTTTGCCTGTACTTCCAAAACCACCCGACCCGCGATCGGTTGCTGAAAGCTCAGTAGTTTCTATTAATTCTGCTTGAGTGTAAGAGGCCACCACCATTTGAGCAATGCGCTCTCCGTGTTGGATCTCGAAAGGTTCATTTGACAGATTCACTAAAAGCACTCCCACTTCACCTCGATAATCTGCATCGATCGTACCGGGACTATTCAAAACCGTGATCCCATGTTTAAATGCCAAACCACTTCGTGGTCGAATCTGCACCTCAAATCCTTCCGGAATTTCAAGGAATAACCCCGTTGGCACCAGTTTGCGTTCAAGTGGTTGCAATATCAGCGATTCCGACAAATTAGCACGAATGTCCATGCCTGCAGACAATGACGTTGCGTAGGCTGGCAATTCATTTGTTGAACGATTGATAACTTTAATTTCCATTATTCTGCAATTGGGTCTTTAGTTACGGTGTAGGAAATGTCCATCACTTCTTTGATCACTTTTTCAGTAATTCCCTGTTCGAACGTAAACCTATATTTTCCTGCTTGGGGGAATTTACGGTGCGCAAACTGTACTTTGGTTTCAACAACTGTTCCTGATTTTTCACCTATCCAGGACCCATCCGGATGTGCGATCTTGATCTCGATCGGTTCTTTTCCAATTTGTCCTTTTGGTGTTTTTGAATGCAGGAAGAACCACAGGTTATTGTATCCATAATCCGTGGTAGTGCGCAACATGATCGTAATGGTATAGAAATTCGTTGTATCCGGAATTTCTACGTCAAAAACGGGCTTCACTTGTTGCGGCCATTCGTTGTTGTTGAACGTGTAAGACTTGGTGTAAACGGGTTGTTCACTACAAGCGCCTAACGCCAAAGCCAAAAGTATGCTAAGCACCAGTATTCTCATTTCCTCCTTTATTTTGACGCGGCGGACGGCGACGATTGTTTCGTCGTTTTTGACCACCTTGTTTTTGCTCATTATTAGCGGCATCTGAACTTGCTTGACTTTTTGGCACATTAGAAACCGGTTTCGGTTTGTCTGGTCTAACCGCCGTTTGCACGCGTTCTGTTTGTTCCCCTTCAGCACGAGGACCTTTACCCTTCTTCTTTTTGCGTTTTTTCGATTTGAAAGCACTGTCAAAGCGGTTCAAAGAATCCTGACCTACTACGTTGTCGTAGTCTGGTTCTTTACGAATTATCGTTTCTTCAAAATCTTTGAGATCGGCTGGTTTTTTTCCTTTCTGGTTCATTTTTTCGATCTCACGAACACGCTCAGGAGAGAGAGCGATCAACCCGGATCCAATTCCAGCTTCACCGTCGTACATGTACCACAATTGGCGTTTGAAAACGTCTGTTTTGATATGGAACGCCATTCCTTTTTCCGTATACAGCTTGGTGTCTGATTTGGGAAAACTCTTGATGGATTCCAGGTACATATCCAATTCATAGTTCAAACAACACTTCAATTTACCGCATTGTCCCGCTAATTTTTGCGGATTAAGAGATAATTGCTGATAGCGCGCTGCGGAAGTAGATACAGACCGGAAATCTGTCAACCAGGTTGAACAGCACAGTTCGCGACCACAAGAGCCTATTCCACCTAGACGCTGTGCTTCCTGACGCGAACCAATCTGTCGCATCTCAATGCGGATCTTGAATTTGTCGGCCATATCCTTGATCAGCTGACGGAAATCTACTCGACCTTCGGCAGTGTAAAAGAAGGTTGCTTTTGTAAGGTCACCTTGATATTCCACATCCGATATCTTCATCTCCAAGCCAAGATTTACCGCCAAGGTGCGCGATTGGTACATCACTTCAGACTCCAACGAACGAGCCTCCACCCATTTGTTAATGTCATCTTGATTTGCAATTCGCAAAATCTTTTTCACCTCACCCGCTTTTAGGTTTGGCGCTTTCTTTTTCACCTGTATTCTGGCTAATTCGCCAACAATCGATACCACCCCAATATCGTATCCGGGGCTCGCTTCAACTGCTACTACATCACCAACCTGTAAAGACAGGTTTTTGGCATTTCTGTAAAAAGCCTTTCGGCTGTTCTTGAAGCGAATTTCAAGTATATCATATGGAGCCTGACCTCCGGGCAATTGCATGTTTGCCAACCAGTCAAAAACTCCAAGTTTGTTGCATCCACCAGAACTACAGGTTCCATTGTTTTTACAGCCTTTTGGCGTACCGCCTCCAGAACTGCACGAGGAACATCCCATAGTCTTTCTAATTTGCGTTAAAATTACGGATTTTATTGCTTCACAAAACGCCCAAAAGAATGGGTTGACAACAGCCGATTGTGAATTAAATGTGATAAAGGAAATGTAGAATCTTCTGCTCTAATCTGCCTTATTTCAAAGAATTAACTACATTGCAGGGAATTTTAACAACTAATAACGATGAAACAGCTTTTATTTGTTTGTGTCAGTGCAATGACACTTTTTTTGATGTCCTGTGGACCGAAAGATTCGCGTCAATCATTTGATGATCCTACAAAATACAACGACTTCGTGGTAGATGCTTTGAATGAATTGGATCAAACTTACGCTAGTACCTTGGATGTAAATCAAGGTGAAGAGAAATGTTTGTCTTTGTGCGATACTTTGGTGCAAAAAGCAGAAGCAACGCTTGCAAAATTGAACAGTATTCAGCCATATGAAGGAGACAGCTCATTCACCATGGCGGCAAGAGATTTCGCGACATACATGGGTGAGATTGGGAAGAAAGACCTGCCAGATTTCGTGAAAAAAGTGTTCAATCCTGAAATGTCAGAAGCTGACAAAACAGAGATTGATCAACGTGCGAATGACTTGGACAAAACGTACGAGGCTAAAATGAACCAGATTGATGCCGTTCAAAAGGCATTGGCTAAGAAATTCAACTTCATTATCCTGAAGTAATCAGGCTTTGTGAATGAAACGCATGACTTGAAAGCAAAGCTGTGTAAAAAGCAGCTTTGCAAATGCGTTTCGATCGAGGTGGTAATGGGCGTCGTTGAAAAGCTTCATGAAATCCATCGCATTGTTATTCGTGATAAATCGCGAAAAATTCTTTAAAAAATCAGCTTCCTCTGCTGAGATCCGCGTCAGCATGTCATCCGTATAATTCTTCAACAAACTTTGACGGACCATATGCAACGCATATTGAATAAACAACTTTTGACCTTCTTTGGATAAACCTGAAACAGCATCGGTCCAGTCCAGCATGGCATTTACGTCCTTCTTGAAACATACACGCATTAACTGAATAAAAAGTTCCCGATTGAGGTCTACTTCTTCTCGGTTTTCCAACAAGTTCAATGCTTCTAACAGGTTGCCTTCACTGCGCGCTGCCATGCTTTCTGCTTGAGATCGGGAAGGCGTGTATTGCTCGCAAAAGCGAACTACAGTATCCATATGCAGTGCGGGAACACGAATGATCTGTGTGCGCGAAAGAATGGTTGTCAACATTCTGTCAGCCGATTCCGAAACTAAGATGATCAACGTTTTTGCCGGCGGCTCTTCCAAGATCTTCAATAGCTTGTTACTACAATCTGCATTCATTGCCTCTGCCATCCAGATCAACATAACCTTATAGCCACCTTCATAAGACTTTAGAGACAGTTTCTTTATGATCTCGAGACTTTCTTCAGTACCAATAATGGGTTTACGTTCCTTGGAATCAATGCGCTTCGTCCAATCGTATATATCGAAGTAGGGCTTTTCATGTAATTGTGCACGCCAGTCTTTATAGAAATGATTGGATGTTTTTGCAATGGCTTGTACAACCGGAAAGGCAAAATGCACATCCGGATGCTCCATTTCGGACATGCGTTTGCAGGAAACACATTGTCCGCAGCTGTCTGTCTCTTGTTTGTTGGTACAGAAAAGATACTGCACAAACGCCAAAGCCAGATGCAAAGTCCCATAACCGTTCTTGCCCAAAAAGAGTTGTGCATGACTAATTTTGTCATGTTTCACTTCCTGAAGCAGGTGTGCTTTAATTTCTTCTTGACCAGGTATCTGAGCGAATTGCATGGTATAAAGTTAATGCTAATCTATATTCTGGCAGATAATTTGTAACTTGTGAGTCCAAAATTTAAACTATGAAACAACTAATAATCATTGCTACACTGTTTTTGAGCTCTTTGACTTTTGCTCAGGAGATCAAGGTAACTAACGAATCTGTTACATTCAATAACGGAAGTCACCCGGCTGTTGTGGTAACCATACCATATGCAAAAAAGGAGTTAGTTGAAAAGGCATTGAAAGGTGAAATGAAGGATTGGGGCGGTAAATACGACAATAGCAAAGGAGAATATATGGCCATGCAAACTTCAATGAAAGCAATGGGGGATAAGTATTTTGATGGATATGCAAAGATCATCGAAAACGGTTCGGAGATCCGCGTTGCTTTTGCAGTAGATTTGGGTGGTGCGTATATGGACAGCCGCGAGCACAGTGCTCAATGGAAAGTGATCGAGGAACGTGCGAAGAAATTTGCAACGAAAACAGCAATGGAGAGCATCGAAGATGAGATCAGTGCTGAGGCAAAGATCTTGAAAGAGATGGAAAAACAGCAATCCGAAATGGAAAGCGACATCGAAAGTTCTAAAAAAGACATCGAGGATTATAAAAAACGCATTGCTGAAGAAGAGCAACAGATCAAGGATAATGAATCCAACATCGCAAAGAAAAAAGAAGAGATCGCTGCTCAATCCAAGAAATTGGAAGAAGTTGAGAAGAAGAAGAAAAGCATCAAGTGAACTAAGAATTCCCGTCGTAAAAAACGATAATGAAAAGCCGGTGTGATCATCGGCTTTTTTGTTTTTGTACTTTTACCCCCGTGAAGATCTTGGTGGTTCGTTTCAGTTCGATAGGAGATGTGATACTCACTACTCCGGTTGTGCGCTGCATAAAACAACAGCTCGCGCAGGTCGAGGTTCATTTTCTAACAAAATCGAGTTTTGAAGGACTTTTAGAAAATAACCCTTACATAGATCGTGTGCATACCATCCAGCGTTCTATTGATGAAGTAATAGCTCAATTACAAGCTGAAAAGTTTGATTTCGTGGTGGATCTTCATAACAATGTGCGCACACTATCTTTGAAACGCAAATTAGGTGTTCGGTCTGCTTCCTTTCCAAAAAAGAATATTTCTAAGTTCTTGCTGACTAAGTTCAAGATCGATAAAATGCCAGATCAGCATGTCGTCGACCGTTATTTCGAGGCAGTGAAACCCTTGGGTGTTTTTTCAGATGGGTTACCGGGAGATTTTTTCTTGAATCAAGCCGATAGGCCTGAACAGCTGCCGTTCAATGCAGCACAACCTTTTCTTGCTGTTGCCATGGGAGCACAATTTGCCACCAAGCAATTGCCAATTGATTTATTGGAAAGTTCGCTTGCTACCATTGAAACACCCATTGTCTTGTTGGGTGGCGCGATGGATACGGATAGAAGTACAGCGTTGACGAATCGACTTTCCGGTAAATATGTTTATGATCTGTGTGGTAAATTATCGCTTCGACAAAGTGCTTGGGTGTTGAGTCAGGCGAAAACATTATTATCTGGAGACACAGGTTTGATGCATATCGCTGCGTGTTTCGGGGTGCCGATAGTTAGCGTTTGGGGAAATACAGTCCCAGCTTTTGGTATGTATCCCTATTTTCCGCAAAACAAAGATTTGTTCAGCATACATGAAGTCAAAGGCCTGACCTGCAGGCCTTGCTCTAAGATTGGTTACCAATCTTGTCCGAAGAAACATTTTCGTTGTATGGCGGATCAGGATGCCAGCCAAATTTCTCCTGATCTTGCTAAGCGTTTGAGTTAAAACTTAGGCGTTTCCCAAGAACAATTTTTTCAGTTCAGTGGCATTTGTTGGATCTAATTTCCCTGCCAGGATTAAAGCCAATTGTTTTCTTCTCAATGCTCCAGTGTAGCGTTCGATCTCTTCTTCTGTTTCAGGGATTAGTTCAGGCACCTGGATAGGACCACCATTTTGGTCTACAGCAACAAAGGTGAAAATGGCTTCATTCGAACGAATGCGTTTCCCGGTGACATTATCTTCTACATAAACATCCACAAACACTTCCATAGATGAATTAAAAGCACGTGAGACCTTGGCCTCAAGTGTTACTATCGATGCATGATTGATCGGCGAATTAAAGCTTACATTGTTCACACTCGCAGTTACAACAACACGTCGGCTGTGTCGGTGTGCAGAAACACTTGCAATCATATCCATCCAAGCCATCAATTGTCCACCGAAAAGATTACCCAGAGTATTGGTGTCGTTTGGGAGAATAACTTTTGTAGTTACAGCAAGGGTTTCAGAGGCTTTTTTAGCTTTCATCGCATTTTTTTACAAAGTTACCAAAATAGCGCTTGTGTGACTGAAATTTTCTCTCGTATTGGAAGTAACTAATTTTTGTCTCTTCCGTACACGGTTGAATTTGGTATATTTACCGCAGTTATTCAAATCTATGGAGAAGTTAATCGCAGCATTTCCCGAAAATATTACTGAAGCGTTAACCATTGCTCGTTCGGTTCAATTGCAACCAACAAGTCGACCAATACATCATGTGGTTGTATGTGGAATGGGGGGTTCCGGAATTGGAGGAAAAATCGTTGCTCAATGGCTTCAAGATGAATGTCCGGTTCCAATTCTGTCCTGTCAGGATTATGAACTTCCTGCATTTGTTGGCGAGAACACGCTTGTGATTGGATCGTCTTATTCTGGAAACACGGAAGAGACCTTGCATGCTCTGGGTGCTGCTCACGCTAGGGGAGCGCTTATTGTTGGTATTGCATCCGGTGGTGAATTGAAACAATTCTGTTTGGAAAACAATTACGACGTGATCACTGTGCCTGGTGGAAATCCGCCCAGAACGGCGTTAGCATTTTCATTGGTGCAATTGTTGGCAATTTTCCAACAATTGGATTTGGTAAAATCAAATTATTTGGCTCAGATGGAATCTGGTGCGGCTTTGTTGATTGCCGAAAAGGAAACAATTCTTGAAGAAGCTAATCGCGTTACGGATCACTTGAAAAATAGAGTCATCGTTACCTATGCAGGTGCAGAATATGAGGCCGTAACCATTCGTGCAAAACAACAGATCAACGAAAACTCAAAAGAGTTGTGTTGGCAGCACGTGATACCGGAAATGAACCACAACGAATTGGTTGGCTGGGGCGGAGGCGATCAGCGCTATGCTGCTTGGTTCTTACAAACCGGAGACCTTTCTGCGCGTAATCAAAAACGTTTCGAGATTTCAATGGACATCGTGAAGAAACATACCGATCAGGTAGTGTTGACTTACGCCAAAGGTTCAGGAAAAATTGAACGCAGTTTGTATCTGATCCATTTGATCGACTGGGTTTCGCTGTTCTTAAGTAATCGCAAGAATGGCGATCCGATCGAGATCAACAACATCGATTTCTTGAAAGACGCTTTGTCGAAGATGTAAATACGAAAAAGGGGACCAATCGGTCCCCTTTCTTTTTCTTATTTCTTAAAACTTCCGCCAGTGTAAACCTGGTATTCTAAACCTTGGTCTTCCTCCACCACAAAAGTTACTTTCAACGGTTTCCCCAGATGCGTTTCCGGTTTGTTCATCAGTGCCGAAAGTAATCCATCCTTGAAATCGCATTTTAATGAACTTGTAAATCCGTTTTCCTTATTTTCTCCAACAATCAAATAAGTTAGTGCTTCTTGATATGCAAATCCTTGAAAGGTGGTTTCAAATTCTTTTTCGGCATTTAACGCGCGCATGGCACGATCGATACTTACTGCATTTGATTTCACAGGTTTATATGCCATATTCTCTGTGATATCCTGGAAATCAGCTCTGCGCTCCTTGGTCTTGATCACCTTCCCTTTCGCATCATAATAGGAAACACGATCCAGGAACTGACGGTTGTCGCTTCCGGTTACAGGAACATCCAGCAATTCACGTGTAATAAAAGGTTTGCCGTTATTCATATAGTAAATGATCGACCCAAGTTGCTGAGTTGCTACATCCGTGAAAACTTCTTCAATTTTCAAGATCTCATTGTCTTTGCTCAAGTATGCCAAAACTTTGATCGATGTCCCATCCTCTTTCATGTAATTCAAAGATGTGGCGTATTTATCGTTTTGGCCAATCAAGGCGTCGATTTCAACCATGCGGTTATTCATTTCTACTTCATTTTCGAAAGAAACAACCACTGACTTATCGGATTTGTCCGCATTGGATTGATCCTTTGATTCACCGGAACATGCGGTGAGCACAAGCAAACTGAATGGAATAATGTATTTCAACATAGCGCCTTTGTTTTCTACTTAATGTAAGCGTGCGTAAAAGTAACAGGATTATAACAAATGGGCATCGTGACATCATCTAAATTTGTGGCGAACCTTGGTTGGGCTCAATTGTTATGTAATTATGAAAACAATCGTTGTAGCCGGTGGCACCGGTCTGATCGGAAAACGTTTGGTCAAGTTGTGGAGAGATCAAGGGCATGAAGTCCGTATTTTGTCTCGTGGGAAAACTCGCGCTGCCGAAGGGGTGTTCCATTGGGACCCGGTAAAAAAGGTAATCGATCTCCTCGCAATTGACGGAGCGCAAGTGCTTGTGAATTTGACGGGTGCAGGAATTGCCGATAAACGATGGACTGATGAACGCGTTCGGGAATTGTACACTTCTCGTGTAGATACAACGCTGTTTTTATTGGAACAATTTGAAAAGGTTCCAACCCTGGAACATTATATGAGTGCTTCCGGAGCCGTTTGTTATGGATTTGATCAGCCGGAAAAGGAGCATGCTGAGTCTGATCCTTTTGGAACGGATGTGCTTTCGGATGTTACCATGAAATGGGAAGCAGCAGCGCAGCGATTTGAATCCGTTTGTGCGGTGACGTGCATTCGCATCCCAGTTGTATTGGCGGCAGACGGCGGTGCTTTACCTACCATGCTAGGACCTGTAAAATGGGGAATTGGCTCTCCGTTGGGAAATGGAAGACAAGGAATTCCGTGGGTGCATGTAGACGACCTCATTCAGTTGTTCGATTACTGCTTGAAGCAACAGCTAGCGGGAATTTATAATGCGAATGCCGGAAATACAACGAATAAAGAACTCCTTAAAACAGCTGCACAGATCTTAAAAAAACCGTTCTTTTTCCCGCCTGTTCCAAGTTTTGCATTAAAGATGGTCTTGGGCAAAATGGCAACAGTTGTGCTGGACGGGTTGAAAACTTCGAATGATTTGATCCGATCTAAAGGATTCATATTCAAATTTGACGACTTAAATGCGGCGTTACGAAATCTGCTGAAAAAATAAAATCCCCTGAAAATCAGAGGATTTTAGCTATTAATCGAAAAAACAAGAGCACCCCTACTCCTGTTACTCAAAAGAGTACATAATCCAAATGTGCTCAAGAAACGAACACGGTGCGAAGGTGGGACAAATGTTTCTACCTGAAAAAATAAACTTTTGTATTTTTACGATAGCCAAAGCAAATTGATTGTTGTATAAAGCTTTGTAAATCAGTGGTTAACTCGAGATTATAACACAAAAAATTACAATGTCCACAGGTACAACAGATAGTCTTGTTCGTTTGATTCACTCGCTTTCGAAAGCGGAGAAACGGAGTTTTAAATTGTACGCGAACCGAAATTCGTCCAATCCGGATGAGTTGAAATTTTTGCAGCTATTTGATTTCATTGAAAAATCAGAAGTCTATTCCGATGAGCTAGCAGTGAGCAAGATCAAAGGAATTAAAAAAGCACAACTTTCGAATATCAAAGCGCATTTGTACAAGCAGCTGCTCACGAGTCTGCGTTTGCAACACGCGGCTCATTTGCCTTCGATTGAGATCCGTGAGACCCTGGACCACGCATTGATCCTGTATCACAAAGGTTTTTACATGCAAGCTTTGCGCCTTTTGGAGAAAGCCAAGCAACATGCTGTACGCTTAGAATCCGGCTTGCTACACCTCGAGATCATCGAATTTGAAAAAGTCATCGAGTCTCAATACATCACACGCAGCATGTCCACGCGCGCGGAAGAATTGACGCGTGAAAGCAAAGACTTGGAATTGCGCGTGAGCGGCGCCGTTGATTTTTCGAATTTGTCGCTGCAACTTTATGCGTTATATGTTAAGGTGGGATTCGTACGAGATGAAAAAGATTACAATTTCGTCAAAGAATTTTTTGCCAATCGCTTACCGGCTGACCGTATTCCGGAACTTGGTTTTGAGGAGAAAATGCATCTCTACAATGCATACGTGTGGTACCATTATATCACGCAGGACTTTTTGATGTGTTTCAAGTACGCCAAGTTGTGGGTAGATCTGTTTGAGGAAAACCCGGTGCGCCGCGAATACAATAAGGAAATGTATCTCAAGGGGTTGTATCACCTTCAAAATGCGCTTTTCAATTTGCGAAACCACGAGCGTTTGGCAGATTCGATCTTGCAGTTGGAACAAGTCGATCTCGGATCTCGCGAAAACGAAAACGTTGCATTGCTGCGCGATCTGTACTTGCTATTGGCAAAGATCAACGAATGTTATTTGAGTGGAACCTTTACGGAAGGTTTGGATTTGGTGCCTAAGGTGGAAGGATTTATTGAAGATAACGAAGACCGTTTGGACAATCATCGGATTATGATCTTGTATTATAAGGTCGCTTGTTTATATTTCGGAAGTGGTGATAATAAAGCAACGATCCGTTATCTGAACAAGATCATCCAAATGAAGGACATTTCGCTTCGCGAGGACATCCAGTGTTTTGCGCGCATCTTGAATCTGATTGCACATTTTGAATTGGGGAATGATGATCTGGTAGATTATCAGATCAAATCGGTTTACCGTTTCCTGAGCAATATGGGTGACTTGCATGGGGTGCAGCGTGAGATCCTGAACTTTTTGCGCCAATTGCCATTTACGGATGATAAAGCCCTGCTCCGTGGGTTCCGCGTTTTGCACGCCAAATTGGTGAAGTTGTCGCAATTGCCATACGAAAAACGCCCGTTTTTGTATCTGGATATCATTTCCTGGTTGGAATGTAAGATCGCGAACAAACCGGTTCAATCGGTAATCCGTGAAAAGTATTTGGTTGAGAAGGAAACGGGCACGCGCGTGTATTTCCCTTGATAATCAAAGGGCTACTTGTTTCTGATTTCCATTTTCTGATAGAAACAAACAGCATAAGACAACAACATTTTTTTCATTGAATTGTTGTTTGATTAAAATCAAATCGTATATTTGATTAATAATTCGTCAAAAAACTGTTTAAAATTTCATCAGATGACATCATTGAAAGTAGGAGACAAGGCTCCGGCCTTTGAAGCAAAAGATCAACAAGGAAACGTTCACCGACTGGCGGATTATGCAGGCAAGAAATTGGCTGTGTATTTTTATCCGAAGGACAATACTCCGGGATGCACACAACAAGCATGTAGCATCCGTGATCATTATTCAGAATTACAACAAAAAGGATTCGCGATCCTTGGAGTGAGTATGGATAGCGCAAATTCACATGAGAAGTTTATTTCCAAGTTCGAATTACCATTCCCATTATTGGTGGATGATGAGCGCAAAGTAATTGATGCGTTCGGTGTATGGGGACCTAAAAAGTTCATGGGTAAAACCTACGACGGGATTCACCGCACCACCTTTGTAATTGATGAGTCTGGAGTGATCCAACACATCTTCGATAAACCGAAAACGAAAGAGCACGGAACAGAAATTTTGGCGCTTTAACTTTTTTGATGTAGAACGTAAGTAGCTTACGATCTACCACCTTTACCTTTGCAGAAACGATAACACAAAATAAAAACGGTATGGCAGTAAAAGAAATCAATCCGGAAAAACTGAAGGCGCTTCAGTTGACAATGGAAAAATTGGACAAGACCTTTGGAAAAGGTACTGTAATGAAATTAGGAGATGATGCGGTGGAGCAAGTCGAAGTGATCCCAACAGGATCGTTGACGCTTGACCTTGCCTTGGGTGTGAATGGATACCCAAAAGGACGTATCATCGAGATCTACGGTCCGGAATCTTCCGGTAAGACGACTTTGGCAATCCATGCGATTGCGGAAGTACAGAAACAAGGTGGAATCGCTGCGATCGTGGATGCGGAGCATGCATTTGATCAGTTCTATGCGCAAAAGTTGGGGGTAGATATCGAGAACTTATTGATCTCACAACCGGACAACGGTGAACAAGCTTTGGAAATTGCCGATAACTTGATCCGTTCGGGAGCGATCGACTTGATCGTTATCGACTCGGTAGCAGCATTGACTCCAAAAGCGGAGATAGAAGGAGAAATGGGTGATTCACAGATGGGCTTGCAAGCGCGTTTGATGTCGAAAGCATTGCGCAAATTGACCGGTTCGATCAACAAGGCAAAGTGCTGTTGTATTTTCATCAACCAGTTGCGCGATAAGATCGGTGTGATGTTTGGAAATCCTGAAACAACAACCGGTGGTAATGCCTTGAAATTCTACGCGTCACAACGTATCGATATCCGTAAAGCAAGTCAGATCAAAGAAGGTGAAGATGTGATCGGAAACCGTGTGAAGGTGAAAGTGGTGAAGAATAAAGTGGCGCCACCATTCCGTAAAGCTGAATTTGACATCATGTACGGTGAAGGAATCTCGAAAGTAGGCGAGATCATCGACCTAGGCGTTGAATTGAATATCTTGAAGAAAAGCGGATCTTGGTTCTCTTATGGAGAAACTCGTTTGGGACAAGGTCGCGACGCTGTAAAAGCAATGATTGCTGACAATCCGGAGTTGATGGATGAATTGGAAGCAAAGATCAAAGAAGCTCTTAGCTCGGGTACACCCGCAGTGTTAGCCGACTAAGACATACTGCATATCGTTTCCAAAAAGTCCCGCATCGCTTGCGGTGCGGGACACTTTGGGAGATACAACTAAGCAACCTTAATCGCTGGAACCAACCGAGACTTCACTCGAATCCCCACATTTATCGCTACTTTTCTGTACTTTTGCCCAAAGTAGAAAGCATGGTAGTATCAATGACCGGATACGGAAAAGCATCCGGGACCTTCGCAGGAAAGAAAATAGTAGTTGAATTGCGTTCGTTGAACAGCAAAAGTTTGGATCTGAACTTGCGTTTGATCCCAATCTACCGTGAAAAAGAACTTGAACTGCGTGCATTGATCGGAGAATTATTGGATCGCGGAAAGATTGAGGCATCGATCTCTTTGGAAAACACTGGTGATAACAAGAATTATACGATCAACAAGGAACTCGCAAAATCATATTACGAAGATCTGTTAGCCCTGAGTCAAACATTGGGTGTGGAACCGCAAGATCCGCTATCCACGGTATTGCGCATGCCAGAGATCTACTCCAACGAAAAGGAGAATCTTTCAGAAGACGAATCGGTTTTTGTGATGCACCTGATGCGTGAAGCTTGTCACCAATTGAATGCGTTCCGCGCACAAGAAGGGGAGCAGTTACGCGCAGACTATGAAATGAATATCGGACGCATCTCTGAATTGTTGCAAGAGGTTCCAAAATACGAACAAGAACGCATTCAAATTGTACGCGAACGAATGCGTGCGGGATTGGAGAAACTGAGCAATCAAGCGATCGATGAGAACCGCTTCGAGCAAGAATTGATCTTCTACATCGAGAAAATGGATGTGTCGGAAGAGAAAATGCGTTTGGCGAATCACCTGAACTATTTCCTGGAAACAATGTTATTACCATCGTGTGGGAAGAAATTGGGCTTCATCACGCAAGAGATCGGTCGCGAGATCAATACCTTAGGGAGCAAGTCTTACCATGTGGAAATGCAAAAATTGGTGGTTGAAATGAAAGACCATCTAGAAAAGATCAAAGAACAAGTATTAAACACACTTTAAAATGCAGGAACCTACCGGTAAATGTGTGATCTTCTCGGCTCCATCAGGAGCGGGTAAAACCACTATCGTACGTCATTTATTGGAGCACATCATGGAATTGGAATTTTCAATTTCAGCGTGCAGTCGCGACCCAAGACCAAATGAAGAACATGGAAAGGATTACTACTTTTTGGGTGTCGACGGATTCAAAGCACACATCGAAGAGGATGCCTTTGTAGAATGGGAGGAGGTTTATACGAATAATTACTATGGAACCTTGCGCAGCGAATTGACCCGCATTTGGGAGGCCGGTAAAACGGTAATCTTTGATGTGGATGTAATCGGCGGGTTGAACTTAAAATCGTTTTTTGGTGAGCAAGCCCTTGCGGTATTTGTGCAACCACCGAGTTATGATGTCTTGGAAGAGCGTTTACGCGCACGAAGCACGGAGACTGATGAAAAGATCGCTATGCGCCTGGCAAAAGCAAAAGAAGAATTGTCGCATGCTCCGAGATTTGATCACATTCTGGTAAACGATGATCTCGATAAAGCCTGTCATGAAGCGCGAAGTTTGGTGAGTCATTTTATTCATCACGCATGAAAATAGGCTTGTACTTCGGCACCTTTAACCCGATTCACGTGGGACACTTGGTGATTGCCAATTACATGGCTGAATATACCGATCTGGATCAGGTGTGGTTGGTGGTAACGCCCCAAAATCCCTTGAAACAAAAATCTTCATTACTACCCGACTATCATCGCTTGGCACTAGTGAAAGTTGCGATCGACGACAATCCAAAACTGCGGGCTTCAGATATTGAGTTTCATTTGCCACAACCCAATTATACGGCAACTACGCTGGCCTATTTGAAGGAAAAATATCCGAATGACACCTTCAGTTTGATCATGGGCGAAGATAATTTGCGGACTTTCCACAAATGGTATAACCACGAATCCTTGTTGGATTCATATCACTTCTACGTTTATCCGCGAACGCTTACCATTCAGGAAGAAGATGATCTCGTAAAAGAAGGATCTAATTTGAATAATACCTTCGGACAGCACCCCAACGTGCATTTGTGCCTAGATGCGCCTGTGATGAAAGTTTCATCCAGTTTTATTCGAACAGCAATCAAAGAAGGAAAAGATGTGCGTTACTTGCTCACCGATCCGGTGCACAAGTACCTCGACGAAATGAACTTTTACCGTTAACCGGACTTTTTATCGTTCTTGAAATATCCAAAGATCCGTTTGCGCAACAAAAAGAAGATCAGCAAATACGGAATTGCCATCAGGTATAAGATCCCCGAATTGATATTTGAACCAAATGAATCTTCGTTCAACTCACTTCCCTGCTCACTCAGCAACTTGCACTGTGAGCATCCCTGACCGTAAGAAAATCCTAATACGGCAACTAGGATAACCAACAACACCATCCATTTTTTCATGCTGTAAATTTACGAATACCTGTGTGAAGATGAAGGTGTTCGGAGAAAATTTAACGTTTGATCGGTACTCCGTGAATCGAAGTTGGTGTGATTTGCCTTTCGGCTGCTTACTTTTGTCGCATGACCAGAGCATTGTGGGCACATTTGGCCTTGTTTTTTGTAAACGTATTGTACGGAGCAAATCACGTATTGGCCAAGGGCGTTATGCCAACGTATCTCACACCCAATGTGTTCATTTTCTTACGGGTAGCCGGTGCTACCAGCTTGTTTTGGTTGGTTAAAAGTTTTCTACCTTCGGAGAAGATCCGCGGGAAGGATCTCGGAATGACAGCCTTGTGCGGCGTGTTCGGGGTGGCGATCAACCAATTGTTCTTCTTTCATGGCTTGAACTTATCATCCAGTATCAATGCAGCGATCATCATGACGGCCAACCCCATCTTGGTAGCTGTGATTGCGTTCATCTGGTTGAAAGATCCCTTGACGATATCCAAAGTGGGCGGATTGATCCTGGGAACATGCGGAGCTGTTTTGCTCACACTCTCTAGCAGTACTGTATCGCCGGAAGCATCGTTGGGAGATATTTTGTTGTTCATCAACGCTTTATCTTACGCCATTTACCTCTTGCTGGCAAAACCACTCATGAAGCGCTACAGTCCGTTGACGGTTATTACCTATGTCTTTACGTTCGGATCCTTATTTGTCATACTATATCCGCCAACAATTCCGGAATTGCTGGAAACCAATTTTTCGAGTTTTCCGGCAGCCATTTGGGCGAAGATCATTTACGTGGTTGTGGGAGTAACCTTTTTCACCTATCTACTTACGAATGTGGGTCTGCGTTCCTTGAGTGCAACAGCCAGTAGCGCCTACATTTACACCCAACCTGTTTTGGTGATCGCCTTTGCTTTCTTGTTTGCAACGCTTGGGATCAGCGACGACTATACCAACACCATCACCTGGGATAAATTGGTGTATATGCTCCTCATCTTTGTGGGGGTGTGGTTGGTGAATCGTAGGAAAGAGGAAAAGGTATAGAAGGGCGTGGTGGGTACCTAATAAACTAGACAATTTTCTTATCTTCAACACCAAGTTTAAAAAACCATGAAACCCTTCGTTGACCGCATAGCCGACCTCTTGGAAGAACACCAACTCGATTTTCAGCATACGACGATCATTGTGCCTTCCCAAAGGATGACCGCTTACTTGCAAGCTGCGCTGTTTCGGAAAGCTGGCAAACCGCTGCTCATGCCGGAAATGCGGACCATCGATGCCTGGGTGCAACAACTTACTCCCAATCCGGTCATCGATCCTACCATCGCCCTGTTTGAATTGTTTCGCATTTTTCAAGCAGATCCGGTAGAACACGAAATCCCGACTTTTGATGCCTTTCTTACCTGGGGTCAATTGCTCTTGAATGATTTCGATGAGATCGATCGTTACCTAGTTGATCCCAAACAGCTCTTCAAAAATCTCCGGGATGTGCGCGAGATCGAGCAGTGGTCTTTTAACGGAGATAACTTGTCTGTAGGGCAACAAAAATTCATGGCATTTTGGGATAAACTCGGACCCTATTATTTCGCATTCGAGGAAAGGCTCAACGAACTGCAATGTACCACGAAAGGAAAAGCTTACCGAGACCTTGCTAACCAGATCGATCGGGTATTTGCAAAAGATCCGAAGCGCCAGTTTGTATTCGCCGGATTCAACGCACTTTCCAAAGCGGAACTTTCTGTTTTTCGTCAACTCACAAAAATGGGCCGCGCCTTGGTGATCATGGACAGCGACCGCTTTTACCTGGATGATAAATTCCACGAAGCAGGACAATTTCAGCGCTCCTTGTTGCAAGAACTTGAAGTGAAAGAACTACCCTTTGTGGCCAATGAACTGACTTCAAAAGCTGCAGAAATAGAATTGGTGGCCTGTGCGCAAGTTACCGGACAAGCTAACGTGATCGGTAGTGAATTGAACGACCTCAACCCCGCGGAACTCAACGAAACATTAGTGCTTCTCGCCGATGAACAACTGTTGCCAAGTTTGTTGCAACACCTGCCAAAATCGATCGGAAAGGCCAACATTACCCTTGGATTGCCTTTGAAACAAACGGCTTTGCGTTTATGGGTCGATGTGCTTTTCCGAATTCAGGAGAATCGGGAGCGCCGTGGTGGCGGAAGCATTTATTTTAAAGATTTTATCCAACTGATCCATCATCCGTATATCGTGGCTATTGCTGATCCGGCAAGTCAACGTGCTTTGCAGGAATTGGAGTCTAAAATGATCTATCAGAACTGGCATTTTGTGGACCTGCGTCAAATTGTGCTTGAAGGAGTAGTTGGGGAGATCTTTCAACGCGTCTTTACCTCTTGGAAGGGCGATTGGAAACTGGCTTTACAACTGATCCAAGAAACGAATGCCTTGTTCGATGCATCCCTGACGGAGCAATATACCTTGGAAAAATCCAGTATTCGGGTGTTTTCGCAATCCTTGGTTGTGTTGCAAAATGTCTTGCACGAAAGCGCACCGGAGATGACCTTGCACACCTTCCGAACAGTTTTCAATCAGCACTGGTCGAAAGAACATTTGGCTTATTTCGGAAATCCTCTGGACGGTTTGCAGATCATGGGACTGTTGGAAACGCGCGGACTGGACTTCAAACGCATTTTAGTGCTTGGTCTGAACGAAGGAAAAATGCCACCGACGAATCCGATCCAAACCCTGATTCCGATGGACTTGCGATCGTTCTATGGTTTGCCAACCCCGCGTGATAAACAAGGATTGTTTGCGCATCACTTTTACCGTTTGCTGCATCATGCCGAAAAGGTATTGGTTACCTACGCGGTGGGTGCCGAAGGCATTGGTGGAAGCGAACCGAGCAGGTATTTGACCCAACTGGAATTGGAATTGGCGCAGGTGAATCCGGAGTTCAAACTGACGAAATCGTTCTACACGCTGGATAACCAGGAAAAAATAGGAAAACGCGAAGTACAAAAAACACCGCAGATCCTAAAGCGATTGGATGAATTGTTGCAAGATGGATTGACCTATTCCAAACTGAACAGCTTTTTGGAGTGCCCGCTTAATTTCTACTACCGCTACGTATTGCATATTGGTGAGGAATTAAAGATGGAAGAAGAGATCGAAAGCAGTACCTTGGGAACGATCATTCACGAGGTGTTGGAAGAGCTTTACAAACCTTACGTGGTGCGTGTTGATGAATCGGGCTTACAGCAGCAGGCCCGACAGATAACACCGGAAACCTATGATCGGATGATCGCGGAAGTTCCCAAACTGTTGGATGCAGCTTTCAGTAAGCATTTCAGTGACGACCAGCGTTTGTGGCAAACTGGGACGAATCACTTGAACTACGTGATGTCAAAAGAGACGATTCTGCGCGTACTGCGCAAAGAAAAGCAAGATCGGATTGACAATCCGGAAAAGGCCTTGTTCGTCGAGGAGTTGGAATCCGAATACAAAGTTCAAACGACGGTAGATGTGAACGGAGCAGAAAAGACAGTTACACTGCATGGTTTCATCGACCGCATTGACCGGGTGGATGGCAAGTGGCGCGTTTTGGATTATAAATCTGGTCCGGTAAATAAGGATAAGGTGAAATTGAGCCGAGACCCCAAAAAAACTGATGAAGATGCGTTGCATAAATTGATCAGTGACCGAAAGAAGATGTATGACTACGGCAAACATGCCTTGCAGTTGTTGATCTATAGTTATTTGTTGGACAAGCAAAAAGGAATTGTACCGGATGAAGTGGGGATTTTTTCCTTCATTACGGTTTCAGAAAGTCCACATGTTTTAAAAATAGACGAGAATTTGACGATGAGTCGCAGTGAAATTGTCGAGTACCTCTTACAACAGATAATCTCCGACATGTACGACACTTCTGAACCATTCAAACACAATTCCCATTCAAAGTATTGCAAGTTTTGTAGTTAAGGAATTTTAGCTGGTGCGCGATTCAATCGAGCACCAGCTAAGAAGGGCTCTCTTTTATTCCTTTTCCATATCTCGGAGTGTGCTTTCAACTGCTTCCAGATCACTGTAGAATTGGCTACCAAATGCCCGGATTAATGGCTCTTTCAAAAAGCGATACACCGGAACTTGTAATTGTTCACCACAAGCACAAGCACTTTTGCAGATATCCCATTCTTCGTAGTTCAATGCAATTCCGCTATTGAGTTGTTTCACACGAATCGGGTACAAATGACAGGAGATCGGTTTTTTCCAATCTACTTTTCCATCCAAATAAGCCTGTTCGATGGCACATTTCGTGATTCCTTTATCATCAAAGAAGACGAAAGCACATTCTTGGTTGTTCACCAAGGTAGTTGCAGGCTCTCCCCACTGATCGTCGTAGCTCACACCTTGCTCTTCAACAGCAGCTATGCCTTCCGGACGCATGTAGGGTTTTACTTCGGGCAAAATGCGCTCAAGAATAGCAACCTCCTCGCGTTTCATAGGAGCTCCCGCATCGCCTTCTACACAACACGCGCCTTTACAGGCGTTCAGGTCACATACAAATTTGCGGTCAAAGATCTCCGTCGAGATCAACTTATCATCTAGTTCAACGATCATGCGTGCGATTGAAAATAATGTACAACGTCAGTTAAGGATTCAAATTCGGCGTCAGCCAATATGAGGCGCTGGTCGCGAATGTGCGTTTTTTCCGGGACACAGATCACCGTCATGCGAGCTGCTTTAGCGGAAACGATCCCGTTCAAGGAGTCTTCAACCACCAAGCATTTTTTTGGATCAACCCCTAATTGTTGAGCTGCGCTCAGGTATACCGCGGGGTGTGGTTTACCATACATTTCATATTCAGCGGAATGAACCGTTTGGAAGAAATGTCCAATTCCCAGGGTTGAAAGAATGGTTTGGATCAAGACGTCATAGGAACTTGTGGCCAATCCGATTTTTAATCCTTTTTCCTGAAAGAACTGCAAGGATTCGATCACACCTGGAAGTGGTGTCGCGCGTTCGGTGAGTAATTCTACCATGCGCTGAATGATCATTTTTTCGACTGTTTCTGGAGAAGCATCTGGCCATGGTGCAACGCCGTACCAGTAGTGTACCACCTCGTCGATACGCAAACCAACTGTTTTCTGAAAATCTTCTCGAGTTAAAGAACATCCCACGCTGTGAAACACTTCTTCCATCGCAATTTTCCAGATGGGTTCCGAATCAGTCAGCACGCCATCCATATCATAGATCACGGCATCGAAATGGTTAATTGTCATTTTTTGTCTGGTTTAACAACGAAAATATGTCCACCGCCTAAGATCTTGTGGCGCTCATCTGCTACGTAGATCACGCCTTTTTTACGGACGGCCAAAGCTTCTTTTTGTGTGATCGGAAGCATATTCACTTGTTTGGTGAACACAGGTTTTCCCGTGCTGTAATCGTAAATGATCATGCGGTTGTAGGTTTGCAGATAGAGCGTGTTGTTAAAGAATTCTGCGGATGTTACGGCATCACGGTACCAATCACGTCTTCCGGTACGTATAAATCCTTTTAATTTCGCTTTGTAGGTTCCCGGTTTGGCCGGAAAGGCGTAGATCATGCTTTTTCCGGTAAAGGGTACCGTGCGACATTTTGTAAAAATGTACAGGGAATCTTTGCGAAAGGCCAAGGACTCCGCATCGTAGTTCAAAAGACTATCTGCAGGCGGAAAGTCCGTTTGTTCAGGATAACTGAAAAAGATCTTTTTGGCGCTTACTTCGTCTTGAGTGAGAATTTGCTCAATGGAGATTTTATAGACGACCAGATTTTTCCGTTTGTTCAGATTGTTTCCGATATCACCCAAATAGAAGTTTCCTTTTTTGTCGCGTGTACAGGCTTCAAAGTCCACATTCTCAACATCTTTGATCACTGCTTCGTGGATGATCTTCCCGTTCTTTTCAATGACGAATAATTTGGGGTCATTGCCGCTGTCGTTGTGTGCGATCAAGGTACTGTCATTCGCAAAGATCCATCCCGATATTTCCTTCAAAGACTTAGGCAAGGTGTCTTTCTTCTCAACGGAAGCGCCGAGAAGGAACAAACAAGCCAGAATGAACACGAAGTGTTTCATGCCGACAAAAGTAAGGAATGTTGAGGAGCTTTAGGCAAATACCTCATCCACCCACGCTTTTCCCCATTCTTCCACGTCTTGTTCAGACCAAAGTTCCGGGTAAAAAATGCGTTTTTGGAAACGTGGAGGCAAGTATTTTTGCCAGTTCGTACCACCAGTAGCAGCAATATCTTCCCTGTCTTTTGCCAGATAGCGCACGGCAGATTTATAATGAACTAAAGGCCAGTTGATGTTCACATTGACATCGTTCATTTTCAATGCCTTGATCACGTCCGGATTTTGTTGATCTGCATCCGATAAACGCTTGTAAGCCTGCCACAGGTTTTTCTGACGTTGCTGATAACCCAATTCAATGAATTCGTCTTTATAACGCTTTTCGAATTCTTTCAGAGTAAGCGTTTTTGCACCTGTTGAAGCTTCGGTAGCACCTTCCTTCCAGTAGATGTTTTCGAACAATTGCTCGATCGGTTCATTTCCGGTAAACAAGTGACGCATGTCCTTGTGAACCAATTGTAAGAAGTCAGTAGAACAGATCTCGATCTTGCGGTATTGTGCCGATTGAAAACCGGAAGCAGGGTGCAGTGACAGGCGGAATTGCAAAAATTGTTCACGCTCCATCCCGTCAATCATGATCTCAAAACTTTTCGTCAAAGCTTCAAAATAGCGGTTGATGCGTGTTACTCGAGCTGCAAACCAGGAAGCAGTCAGATCAGTTTTCTCTCCGATCTGTTTGAACTCGTGCAAGGCCAATTTGAAATACAATTCCGTGATCTGGTGATACATGAGGAAAATGGTCTCATCCGGAAATTCCGTGTAGGTCTTTTGAAGTGAAAGCAGGGTATCAACTTGAATATAATCCCAATAATTCACTGTTTTTGCATGTAGCAAACCGTCCAAATAGGTGGTCAGTTCCTGACCCTGTCCGTCGTACTTTGCCTTCAATAACTGAAGTCTTTCCAACAATTCCGGAGTTAATTCCATGTATCTCGTTTTCGATAGTAGGCACAAAGATAAGGTAAGGCAAATGTTTGATGTGGAATATTCCGTGAAATTTACAACAAAATTTGTTTAAAATAAAACGAGGGCTACTAAAATAGGAGCCCTCGTTAAGGTAAACGGGTTCTGTGTCAATTATTTAGCTTTTACCAAGTCGCGTTTCAATCCGGACCATTCTACCAAGTGGAGTTTAACAGTTCCAACCGGAATTTTCGCTTTTACCAGGATTGGAATACGGTTTTCATCGTCTGTAACCCAGAAATTCACATCGTTTTCGCTTTTAAAGTAACGACCGGTTTGAACTACTGGAACGAACTTCATGCATTTGAACTTTCCTTTACGGATAGAGATCGTTTCGTCTCCGACATATTTCACTTTCAATGGGTAGATTTCGTCATCCATGAAGCATTTGAATTCAAAGACCTGGTTCTTCTTTGCATCTTTAAAGTTCAGTGTACGTGCGTAATAGAACGAAGAGATCATATCTTGAATGGCCATCGGAACGGTGAAATCTTTTTTCCCGTTGTTGACTTTAAGTTTGTCTTGTTTGAAGGCATAATCTTGATTGATCTTATATCCGCCTTCATCAACACGGCGGACAAATAGCCAAGGGAAAACGCCTTTTTTGTCGATGTAACTTTCGTAAACATCATTCACCTTGAAGACTGCATTGAAACCACCAAGTGTTTTTCCGGTTCCTTTCACGTGCAGCAATTCACGTCCACCAGTGCCGGTTTTAGTCGTGGTTTTTACTTCAAGATTTGCTTCACCTGCATCAACGAAACCATACGTGATGCGGTAACGTAATTTTTCACCGGCCTGAAACGCGTTGTTACTTACGGTCGGGTATACAGCAACTTGACTACTTTTTAAAGCAAGAGTAGATGCTACTAGGGCGAATAAGAAGATTCCTTTTTTCATGACGCATTAATTGAGGTCAAACGCACATTACAAATGCAATGCCAATTATTTGAGGAATATTAAAGTACGGAAAATTTGTATCTTCCCCAATTGAAATGCGTTACCATTCTCTCATAAAATATTTGGTTGCAGGTGGCGGGGGTGTCCTTGCTGCATGGAGCTTTCATTTTCTGGAGGAGGAAACCAGTTTGGACTACATGGTAGGTTGGGTTGTGTTTGGTTTGATCTATGCCATTATCAGTACTCATACTTTTCGTACGGTTCCAGCCTCTCGAATTGCGCACCGCGGAGCGGCTGAAGATGTGAGCAGTTGGTTGCTTTTCACGATTGTATTATTGACCTGTGTAACGGCTCTGATAAGCATTTCAACGGTTTTGGAACAGCGTGCTCAATGGAATATTCCTACTGCGGCCGGAATCGTGTTGTGCATTTCAGCCGTTGGACTATCCTGGTTGACTGTCCATTTGGCCTTTACTTTCAGGTATGCACATCTGTTTTACGGTGAGTCGAACAGGATGTATGAGAAACACGCGCGAGGGTTGCAATTTCCGGGTGAAGAAGCACCTGATTATTGGGATTTCTTGTATTTCTCAATGACAATTGGTATGACCTTTCAGGTATCCGACGTGACAATCTCGGCAAAGGCGATCCGCCGTTTGGTCTTGATACATGCGCTGATCTCATTTTTGTTTAATACAGTAATCATTGCGTTGACGATCAATGAGATGGTAAGTTTAAAAATATGAATGAACGTATCCGTAAAATAGAAAACGCGCATATTTTGCTTTGGTTGTTTAAAGACATCTGCTGGGTTGCTGATATCAAGTGGATGGGAACAATCATGATAGTCCCAACACTATTTGTTGCTATTTGGATTACTTACAGGATGCGAAAGTCGGTTTCGGAACTGGTTCACAATGTTGCAGTTATTTGTTGGATCTGTGCAAACTCCGTATGGATGTTAGGGGAATTTTACTTTAAGGATGGAACAAGACCAATATCAATAGGCTTGTTTGCAATGGGAATTATTATTCTTGTTGTATATTACGTTCGAACTCTTTTACTAAAAGATAAGAGATGAAAACGGGTGTCACATTGTTCTTATTGCTGATAAGTGCTTTTACCTTTGGGCAATCTGTCAGCGCTAAGCTTCACAATGAAATTGATGAAATTATATTTAGTGAGCCTGAAAAAGCTTACGAACTAGCAGTTAAATCCTTGCAATTTTCATTTCCTAACTCACATGATCAGGTAATTGCCTTGTGTGATGTTGGTAAATGTGCCTATTATCTCGATGATTATTCTGGAGGAAAAAAATCACTCAATGACGGGATCAAATTGGCGATTTCGATTAAGGATAAAGAAGGGGAAGCCTGGTGTAGATTTCATTTAGGGGATCTTCTTATTTTACAAGGTGAATATCTCTCGGCAATTGTTGAATTGAATAAAGCAAAAGAGATTTTTCAAGGATTGAAAATTACAAATGGTAGTGCAATGTGCTTGAATGCCATTGGTAGTATTTATCTCGCACAGGATAACTATCAGGATTCTCAACAAGCTATTAAGCAGGCTATTGACAATGGAACTGCGGTTACCAAAGGAGATTCTTATGGTCTTTTGGCCCAGTTATATATGAAAATGGAAGCATACCCAGCGGCTATTTCGTTTGCACAAAAGGCATTGAATGTTGGTGTAAAAAATGACGATGCCTATGTTCAGGCAACTGCACTTGATGTTCTTGGAAATGTATTGCAGATCGAAGGGGAATTCGATGATTCTAAAAGTTACTTGAAGCAGGCTTTGAAATTGAAAGAGTCGTTGAATGATCAACAAGGATTTTCACTGACTTGCTTGCGATTGGGTGAACTGTATCGCTCTATAGATAAAATAGATTCTGCATTCTATTTTGCCAATTTGAGTTATGCGAAATCAAGTGAAATCGGGGCGATAGAAGAACAAAAAGGTGCTGCATATCTGTTATCTCGTTTACATGCCAAGGAGGGTAATTATGCTAAAGCCTTTGAGTTTCAAAATGAATATGTTGCTTTGAATGAAGCCTTAATGAACGAACAGGCAGCCAAGAAAATGGCCGAATTGAAAGCTGAAGTTGCTGCCCAAATGGACCAGAAAAAAATAGCTCTTTTACAGCAAGAGCGAGATCACGAAACCCAGAGAAATCAGCTTTTTATATGGCTTGCAACACTAGGTATTTTGTTGTTTGGTGTGATCGTTTGGGTCTTATTGGCTCGCAACCGTATTAAGCAAAAAAGTTTGCACGCAATTAATCTGCAAAAGGGAATCATAGAGCTCCAAAACCAGGAGATTTTGGAGAGCATTCGCTATGCTAAGAGACTTCAAGAGGCCATTTTGCCTGACAGAGCTTACATGGCAGCAAAGCTACCTCCCCATTTCGTACTTTATTTGCCCAAAGACATTGTAGCCGGTGATTTCTATTGGTTTGAAGAAACCGACTCCAGCATTTATTTAGCTTGTTGTGATTGCACTGGTCACGGAGTTCCGGGAGCATTAGTGAGTGTGGTTTGCTCCAATGCTCTTCAACAGGCGTTGATCGAGTTGCATGAACCTGATCCTGGAGTCTTACTCAACGAAACGCGAAAAAAAGTGATTGCCCAATTCAATAAATTGGGTAGATCGGAGCAAGAAGTCCGAGACGGCATGGATATTTCTTTGCTTAAATGCGACAAACAATTCCGAAAGGCAATGTTTGCTGGGGCACACCACGCGATCTGGATATTCTCACCTGACAGCTCCGAGCCTATTGTGATAAAAGGAGATAAACAACCTATTGGAAAATACGCCACTAATCATGATTTCAAAAGCATTGAAGTTAACTGGAAAAAAGGAGACCGTATCTACATGTTCTCGGATGGTTATGCGGATCAATTTGGAGGTCCGGAAAAAAAGAAATTGAAAAACAAGCAGTTACAGACTTTTTTAGCCAAGATTCAAAACGAACCAATTGAAAATCATGGTGATCGTTTACATGATTATTTCAATTCTTGGAAAGAGAACGAAGAGCAGGTGGATGATGTTACTGCTATTGGTTTAGAAGTTTGATATAAAGATTGAGGGGGGAGTTGTTAAACTCCCCCTTCAGCCTTGATGAATAGTGGTTGGGTGGTTCTATGCGCTACAATATAGATACCTGTCTTAACCCGAGTATAAGGTAGCAAAAAAGCTTCAAATCTTCGAATATTCACCCCGCGAATTTGTAAACTGCATGTTTGACTTTGTAAATGGTAAGAACATGAATTTAATCTGTTGAAAAGCAGCGGGTTAAATAAAATGTGTCAACGCTATTATTTTCAGATTCAACGTTCGGATTAGCTGTAAATCGTATTTTTACCCTCTATGAGCAGGCTCTCATTACTCGGGTTAATCTTCTTTATGTCCCTTACAGGACGTACACAGTTTCCTGCTTATTTCAGTTACAACGTCGAGAATGGAGGTCCTGCAAATGAAGTTTATTGCATTACACAAGACAAGCAAGGGTACATTTGGATAGGTTGTGATGCCGGTTTGTACCGTTTCAACGGTGTTCGTTTTGAACATTTCTCCTCGCCAGAACTTAGTTCACGATCTATTTCAGGGGTTTGCCAATCTTCATCAGGTAGAATTTATGGCTATAATTTTAACGGACAACTTTTATATGTTGAGAACGGAAGGTTGCATGTATTAAAGAAATGGAACTATCTGATAAATCAGATCGCTCCGGATATGTATGGTAACGTTTGGGTTTCTACTGCTAAAGGACTCTTTTGTCTCAATGAAAAATCCATGACTTGGAAACAAATCCATGACTTGGATGGAGATGGTAAAAAAGATAGGGAGCTATTTACAAATAGTATACGTTGCACAAAGGATTACATTTATTATTTCTATCTGGGCAATCTGGCCAAGAGAAAAAAAGATCATGTTTCAATCTATAGTATTAATCCCGAAATCCCGACATTACCGGCCTTCATTTCTGATAGTGATCATGATCCGTGGGTATTTGGAATGGTGGATGGTGCTTGTTTTGTATATGTAAATGGAAACTATTCACGTCAGCATATTCCCTCACTTAGTGCATTCTTAAAAGGTAGAAAGATAACCGGAACGTTTGAGATTGAAGGGGATATATGGATTACATCGCATACCGGCGTTATTCGATTTAATAAAAAGACGAGACAAACCAAACTGCTCTATCCCAAAATTGCTTTTTCAAGTTGTTTCAAAGACCGAGAAGGAAATTATTGGTTTACAACGCTTCATGATGGCATTATTCGCATGCCCAATCTGGATTATTTGACGTGGAACGAACAAACCGGGGCTTTAATCTTCGATAAATTTACCCATATTGTAAAATCAGGCAACAATGTGGCTTTTGCCAAATCCGATGGTGAATTTGGAGAAGTATTACATAATGGTTTACGGTTTAATCGGTATACTGATCATTTCCTTTCAGATTTTGGGTCAATTTACTATGATGAAATCGCAGGAACGATTCTATATAATAAAACGAATTCCATTTTTCAGTCAAAACAAGGAAACATTAAATTAATCAATGAGTTTACAAGGCCAATCAAGAATTTTTTGCGTGTTGGGTCTGAGTATATTGTTGCTTCTTCTCAGGGTACTTATGTGTATTCATTGCCTCAAGAAGGGTTTGTACAAAAGTATAAGATAACCGATGATTGGTCTCGCGTGCTAATTCGAATTCCGGGAAGTAACGAAGTTTATGTATCAGGTAATCACGGACTTTACTTTTTGAATAAAATTCAGAGGAAATGGAAAATCACACGTCACTTATTCCATAATGAACAGATTAGTTCTATTTCGAGTGATGGAAGGTACATTTATGCGCTTTCCTTTAAAGGAGAGGTCTATCAGGTTGATCGTTCGGGGAAGCAACGCGTATTTTACAAGCTACCTGAATCCATTAGAGCAGTGCAATTGGTGGTACACCGGGATAAATTGTTCCTGGCAACGAATAATGGTCTTTTGGTTATTAATACGAAAAATTTACGGCGGACAATTATAAATCGTTACCATGGTCTAAGTTCGAATAATATCAGTCAAGTTTGCATTGTTGGCAATGATTGCTGGTTGGCTACCGGAAGAGGACTGCATAAAATTCCGTTGAATCAACTTCGTACTAAACATGTAAGTGGTAAGATTGTATTGAAACAGATTTTGGTTAATGGAAAGGGAATCGACCCAAGCGAATTGAGGAATTTAGCTTACGATGATCAATTTTCTATTGAAGCTGATGGATTGTGTTTCAGATCAAGTGGCAACTTTGTCTTTGCATACCGCTTTGTTGGCGACAAAGATGGTTGGATTCGTTTACCTTCAACCATTGAAAAATTGTCGATTCCGCGACTCCCGCTTGGAAGCACCGTTTTGGAATTGAAAATTATAGATCACGAAAACAGGGATTCAGAAAATACTCTACATTTCCAGTTGTATGTCAAACCACCCTTTTATCAGCGTTGGTGGTTTTATGTGTTAATTACGCTGTCCGTACTGGGATTGAGTTTTATTGTTTTTAAAACTCGGATCCAGCAATTGCGCAAGAAGCAAGAACAACGCTTGAAACAATTGCGTTTGGAGAATGAATTGCGTTTGACACAACAAAGCGCCTTGAAGGCACAGATGAATCCGCATTTTTTGTTCAATGTATTGAATTCGATCAAAGGGTACATCTACGAAAACGACAAGAAAAATGCGGCAAAATACCTGAGTGATTTCTCGAATTTGGTCCGAAAGGTATTGGAAATGAGCTCTAAGTCTCAAGTTTCTTTAAAGGAAGAACTTGATGTGCTGGAGCTTTACATCCAGTTGGAGGCCATGCTAATGCATTCAGATTTTTCTTATGAAGTACGGGTTGAATCAAATGTTGACGTCACCGGAATTCGGATACCAGCATTGTTGATCCAGCCTTATGTGGAAAATGCCTTCAAGCATGGATTGCGACACAAGCAGGGTGCGAAATTATTACGCTTGAATTGTGCCTACGATGATACCAATGGCTTGTTAAGTATACACATTTCTGACAATGGGATCGGGCGGCATGCATCGTATCTGATCAATGAGCAAACAACGAATAAACACGAGTCTTTTGCAACCAATGCCATGGAAAAACGGCTCGCATTGTTAAATTCCGGGAAACCAGATTTGGTTGGTGTGGAGATCCACGATCTAAAAGATGATTTAACCGGGGATAGCATTGGTACAGAAGTAGTAATTCGCATTCATATTTAAAGAAATGAAAGCTGTTTTGATTGATGACAGTGCACAGGCACGTAAGTTACTTCGTTTGATGTTGATGGAATATGCTCCGGATTTTGTTTTAAAGGGAGAGGCTGAAAACGTAGACGAGGGCTTGGCACTCATTGAAAAACAACAACCGGATGTGGTTTTCCTGGATATCGAAATGCCGGGAAAAACAGGTCTTCAGTTAGCCGAGGAACTCATGCGTAGAAATATTCCGGCTGCCATCGTTTTTACTACCGCTTACAATGCGTATGCGATCCAGGCATTTCGACTTTCAGCAATCGACTACCTATTAAAACCGATTCAGGAGGAGCAGTTGGAAGAAGCCATCGAGAAATTGCGCCAAATGAAAGCGCAGCAAGACAATCAAGTGAAACTGGAAGCCTTGACCCGAAATTTGCGTGAGCCACAAAGCAAAGTATTGTGTGTGCCAACACAAGGGGGTAATGAATACATTCCTTTGGAGGAGATTATTTTTTTGGAAGCTGATGGTTCATATGTGCGGATCGTGTGCACTAATGGTCGCGATCGCATTGTCTCGAAAAACTTAAAGCACTTCGAAAATGCATTGGAAGATGCGTCACAGTTCCAACGCACCCACCGCTCGTTTTTAGTGAACATGGATTTTCTTTCTTTCCATTCTAAAAGTGATGGAAATCTTCACCTAAAAAATGGCAGTCAGATCCCAATCTCACGTGAACGCAAACAAGCCGTGTTGGCTTTTTTTAATTCTCTGAACAAAGGTTAAGCCCATTTACAAAACCACAATTGTCGTTTACAAACTGCAACAGAAAGTATTCCTTTTTCGTGTAAATCTTTGCGCCAAAGTTTGAAAACGATGAAAAAACTAACGCTATTCTTGGGAGGAATCCTCCTTAGCGCGATGACATTTGCGCAATCTATTGAATTTACATTGAACAAAGCCTTAACAGTGGGATGCGGAACTTCAAATCCACTAACCGACATGACCAAAAAAGTGGATGTGGTGATGGAAGGCAACAAAGGAACCCTGACCTATGCGTCGATCAACTGTAAGAAGACAATCGATGGAATAAACATGGGTGTTGTGAACCAAAGTACCCAAGGAACGGCATTTTTGGATGACCGTGAAAAGAAAGGCTTTATCATCGAAAAGAATGAAAAAGTGATCTTGTTTAGCCAGAAAGACGGCAAGTATCAAGTGTTGACAGCTGGTCATATCGATAAGAAAATTGCGAAAACCCTAAATCCGGAAAACGACCAAACGGCATATGCAGATTTCTTTGCGAATATTGATAAATTGATGGCAGAAGCGAAGAAAAGAGCGCGAAATGAAAAATTAAATGCAATCGCAACTGCTGATAGTTTGAGCACTGTTTTAGACCAACAAGAAATATTGAAAGATTCAAGAGGAATGAGCGGAATTTACTATTCTACATTCCCTATTAAATTAGAGTTTAGTTTACCAAACAAAGAGATTCCTGAGCCTTATGCAAAGAAGTTCTTAGTGAATTATAACGAGAAGCCTGCTAAACCGGAATTAACTATTAACTCGCAGTATGCCTATGAGGCCACCGATCGTACAAAGTTTGTAAAACGCGCCATATTCTGGGTGGATGATTACTGGAAAATGGTTTTGAATAAAAAAGGTGTTTTTGCTACAAATGGATACGATAATGTAGACAATGATAATTACGAATATTTTACGCATACCGAAACTACAGATCTACAAGGAAATTCATTACTTGGAGAAGATCGACTAACAAGCTTTGAAGGAACGGTATATGAAGCAGAACCTGGAATATTACTAATAGTTGGTGAGGGTCAAAACAATCTTTCATTTATGAAGGATATTGACTACGCTAAGAAATTCGGTGTAATTGCGATCCTTTACAAAGCGGAAAAAGCTGAGCAAGTAAAAAAATACACGAACGATTATTGTTGGGATGTAATTAAAGAGTTAAATGCAAAAATTGATGCTGCTGGTTATGCCACTAACGAAACACTGCCAGTTGAAGCCTTAAAAGACCCTAAAATCAAGGATGAGTCCTTTAAGTTTGCGAAAGAAGATGCAGCTAAGAATCACCCGAAAGAGCAAGTTCAATACACGTACATTGCAAGCAAAGAATGGAACATTATTCGTGATAAACAGTCGGGAGTTATCGTAAAACGATCTTTGCGCATTATTGTGGTGGTAAAAATGGGTGAAAATTGTGCTTACGAAAATGCATCCATTTACCAGAATTACGATGGTTCGTCATATGGTCCATCTTATTGGGTTCCAGCTGGAGCACCAGTTTATATCGATTGTAAACAACTTAACACTTACAAATAGAAACGCAACTGAACAAGCTGATCAAGAAGTAGTTTTCGTTTTCGGCTTGATCGTCCAGCCGCTCTTGAACTCAATTTTGAGGGCGGTTGGAATTCTTTATATGTAAAAATTGTAATATGAAAAAATTAATACTTGGCCTTAGTTTAAGTGCAATTGGCTCGTGTGCGATTGCCCAAATCGGTTCTTTTGATTCAACTTTTAACGGAGGAGCTTTTGGCTCAGTAGCTCCATTTTTTGGACCGCCAAAGATCATTTCTACAGGAAGTGAAAGTGCGTTGGTAAACACTACTATTGGTAGTATGATGCCCGTTCCTCCCTATGGAAGTAGTTCAGGTAGTATTTCTAATATGACAAATGATGTTGCAAATAGTGCTTTGAATTTTGCCACTGCTCATTCTTTGCAATTCGCAAATGAACAATATACTGAAATAACAGATTTTGATTTTATGTCAAGTGGTAAAATTGCCATTACTGGTGATAAACGCTATGATTACATGACGCCAAACTACGAATCCTTTTTAGGTTTAGTGGATCCCGCTACCGGAATTATTGACGCTAATTTCAATGGAGGTAACTATGTTACTTTGTCAAGTTCTGGTTATTTCATTGCTAACCAGTTGGAGGTGCAAGCAGATGACAAGATTGTCATTGCAGGACACGAATCAATCAACAATTTCTTTATCCGTCGTTACAACTCAAACGGTACGATTGATGTGAACTTTGGAAATAGCTTCAATGCCGGTGTAAGTTATTTGACTGTTTATGGGAACGGTACGAAAGAAGTGCGTGATATGCGTATTCAAAATGACGGAAAGATCTTGATCTTGGGTTACGAAGTTTCATCAAATGTTGAGCACGGGTTCATTGCACGTTTCTTGGCTGATGGTGAGATAGACAGCACCTTTGGAACCGACGGTATCACATTATTGGATTTTGACGGCATGTCGAATACAGGATTAGAATCCATGGATATCAATGCAAACGGAGATATTTTTGTTGTGGGATATTTGTCTGCTAATACTACTATTATTGGCGGGATGTTTAAGTTGACATCAAATGGCCAATTAGATGTCAATTTTTCAAATCCGTTTTATTTTGACATGCAAACAACCATTAACAAAGTGAAATGCATGTCAAATAACCGTGTTTTGGTAGCGGGTTCAATTGAGAACAACCAAGGTCAGCGAGACGGAATGTTTTTCATGTTAAACGAAGATGGTACAGCTGATAGTAATTTTGGGAATAACGGAAAACAAATTTTTACATATCAGGGCTTGTCGAATGGAATTCAAATTTACGACTTCGATGTTCAGGCTGACGGCAAAGTGATTTTCATTTGCGCTTCTTTTGCACCTTTCCAAAGTGCCACCTACGCTGGTCGAATGTTAATGTCTGCTGCTTCTACGGCGTCCATTACAGAAACGGAGAACGCAAGCGTTTCGATCTATCCAAACCCAGCCCAAGAGGTGATCCATTTAAACCCAACAACGGCAACTCCGGTTACTATTCGTTCATTAGATGGAACTGTCGTATATAGTGCACAGATTGAGGTACCAACAACGATCAAGATCGATCAATTGGCAGCTGGTGTTTATGTGGTTCAAACTGCAGACGGAAAAACACAACGCTTTATCAAGTACTAGTTTTTCATACATAGTTTAAAGTTCGAGGAAGGAAGGCTGAAAGGTCTTCCTTTTTGTGTTTTTTAGATAGAAATAACGAGTCTTTCCCTACTTTTATCGGATGAAACCGGAACGCAAAGACATCAAGCCCGGCATGTATGTGGCTTTCATTCAAAAACACCATCAACGCACAGGTGAGATCACAGAAGGTGTGGTGAAAAGTATCCTTACCAGCGCCCCAACGCATCCGCATGGAATCAAGATCATGACGGATGATAAAAAAGTGGGCAGAGTAGTAGAGATTTTGGAAGGGTTGGATTGAATAGGAGGTAAAGAAAAACGCGGGATGATCTGTTGTCCCCCGTTTTTGCTAGTTTCTTGTTATTTGATAAAATGCGAATTGCCACTGATCGACGTTCTTTATTAAGTTGGAGTCGCTTAAGTTTGACCCATGCCCTTCGGCAAATTGGTCGAGCGTCATGATGTAAGGCAATTCAATACCTTTTATGAACATGCGCAGAGACACAACATTGCGGTTGAGTTCATTCTTTTTTAACTCAATCGTGTCATTTTCAGTAGAATCTTTCGATAAGGAATAGACGCGAAGACCGTCTAAATAGAAGTCAAGTCGCTCGAACTGATCGAAGGAGAACTCGCGGTGTTGGAATTCTTTTTTCTTTGGAGCATATTTGATCAAATACAGTTTTTTCGCCGCGTTATTAATAGCAACATTGTGTCCCGATTCATGCGCAACTAAAAGCTGATCGAAAGAAATGCCTGTTTCTTTTAGAAAATTGAGTATTCCCTTTTTTTTCACAGTCCGTTTAACAATTGTGTACACAAATGCAATCACTGCAACAGCCACAAAAAATATAATAATTATTGCTTTGGTTCTCATTAATAAAAGTTTAAATCACCACATTCACAATTTTCCCCGGAACGACGATCACCTTTTTCGGTGCCTTGCCTTCCAACCATTTTTCGGATTCCGGCATCGCCATCACCGCTTCTTCCACTTCTTTCGCAGAAAGGGTTGCTGGTAATTCTGCCTTGAAACGCATTTTTCCATTGAAAGAAACCGGGTATGCAATCGCATCCTCTACCAACATCTCCGGATCGAATGCCGGGAAACTAGCAGTAGAAACTGTTCCTGCTTCCTTGCCCAATATCACCCACAATTCTTCTGCAATGTGCGGTGCGTATGGCGACAACATGATCACCAATGGCTCCAACACTTCGCGTGAGTAACATTTTTGCTCTGATAATTCGTTCACCGCGATCATAAAATTCGAAACGTTGGTGTTGAACGAAAAACGCTCCAAGTCATCGGTGATTTTCTTGATCGTCTTGTGCAAGGTCTTCAAAGCAGCTTTGTCTGCAGGCGCATCGTTGACCATCAACTGACCATCCTGATAGAATAAACGCCACAACTTGCGCAAGAAGTTATACACCCCATTGATCCCTTTGGTATCCCACGGTTTCGCTTGCTCGATCGGTCCTAGGAACATTTCGTACATGCGCAAGGTATCCGCCCCAAATTTCTCTACCAATTCATCCGGCGTTTGCACGTTGAATTTGGATTTGGACATTTTTTCTACTTCCGAACCGCAAACATAGGTTCCGTCGTCTTCCAAAATGAACTCCGCATTAGCAAAATCCGGACGCCAAGCTTTGAACGCTTCAACGTCTAATTTGTCGTTGTCAACAAGTGAGATGTCTACATGAATTGGTGTTTCAACGAATGAAAAGTATTTATTCGAATAGTCAATTTCATTAAAGTTAACTTCGAATTCAGGATATTTATCACACAATTCTTGAATTTTCTTAGCTACGTGAGCATATGGATGATCATTTGTAAGCGAGATTAACGTGAAATCAAGTTTTTTATTAACTGATGCATAAAAGGAGTCTTCAAACAATGAAATAGAACCAATTTTTGAATTGATAAAGTTGTTCACTACTGGAACTATTCGATACACAAAACTACTTCTCCCCAAGATCATCCCTTGGTTGATCATTTTCTTAAATGGCTCATCGAAAGAAATGAATCCGCGGTCGTACAAGAATTTGGTCCAGAAACGCGCATACAACAAGTGACCCGTTGCGTGTTCTGCTCCACCCATGTAAAGATCCACTTGGTTCCAGTAATCGGCTTTTTCGCGGTTCACGAATTCCTGTTCGTTTTTCGGATCCATGTAGCGCAAGAAATACCAAGAACTTCCCGCCCAACCCGGCATGGTGTTGTATTCCATACGGTCGCCTTCGAAATGGTTCCATGCACTTTGTTCCGCACGCGCCAATGGCGGCTCACCGTCTTCAGTTGGCAAATATTTATCTACTTCTGGCAATTCGATTGGTAAATGCACATCGTCCACCAAATATGGAATGTCGTTTTTGTAATACACCGGGAAAGGTTCGCCCCAGTAACGTTGACGAGAGAAAATGGCATCGCGCAAACGGTAATTGGTTTTTCCTTTTCCTAAGCCCAATTCCTCGATTTTGGCAATGGCCACTTGCATCGCTTCTTTAATTTCTAATCCGCTTAAGAAATCCGAATTGGCAATTTTTCCGCTTTTCTCGGCATAAGCAGCTTCAGAAATATCAACGTTTTCGAAGATGTTCTTGATCTCGATGTTGAAGTGTTTCGCGAAATCGTAATCGCGTTGATCGCCACACGGAACGGCCATAACAGCTCCTGTTCCATAGGAAGCCAATACGTAATCTCCGATCCACACCGGAATTTTTTCGTTCGTAAACGGATGGATGGCATAAGCTCCGGTAAATTGTCCGGTAATGTTCTTCACATCCGACTGACGGTCGCGCTCCGATTTCAACGAAGCTGCTGTTTGATAAGCTTCAACTCCGTCGCGGAATTCGTCGGTTGTAATTTCAGTTACTAACGGATGTTCGGGCGCCAAGACCATAAATCCTACTCCGAAAATGGTGTCGGGACGTGTAGTGAAGACTTCAATAGAATGTTCTACTGATCCTCCCCCTTGATCCCCCTCCGAAGGTGGAAACGTTCCATCCACCGCAAATTTCACTGAGCAGCCGACAGATTTTCCGATCCAGTTGCGTTGAATGTCTTTGATCGCATCAGTCCATTCTACCGTTTCTA
>CAYLJB010000010.1:0-14195 GCA_964383785.1 uncultured Fluviicola sp. | reverse complement strand
TAACCCTGTCAATAAACGCTCCGCATATGCTTTAATACGCATCGACCATTGACGCATCAATTTTTGTTCTACAGGGTGACCACCGCGTTCAGACAAACCATTGATTACCTCGTCGTTGGCCAATACCGTTCCTAAAGCCGGACACCAGTTTACCCATGAATCCGCCAAATACGCCAAGCGGTAAGCCATTAAAATATCGCTTTGTTCTTTTTCCGATTTTGCTTTCCATTCATCGGCAGTGAACGTTTCTTCAAAATCCGTTACTGCGTTGATTCCGGCATTTCCGTTCTGTTCGAAAGCTGCCACCAAGGTTTCAATTCCTTCCGCTTTATCGGAATCGTTGTTGTACCAGGAGTTAAAAATCTCTTTGAAAATCCACTGGGTCCACTTATAATATTCCGGCGATGAGGTACGCACTTCACGGCTCCAATCGTAGGAAAATCCAATTTTATCCAATTGATCGCGGTAACGCGCGATGTTGGCTTGTGTGGTAATAGCTGGATGTTGTCCCGTTTGAATCGCATATTGCTCAGCAGGCAAACCAAACGAATCGTAACCCATTGGATGCAAAACATTGAAACCACGTAAACGCTTGTAGCGTGCATAAACGTCTGAAGCAATATAACCTAGCGGATGACCAACATGCAATCCGGCACCGGAAGGATACGGGAACATGTCGAGCACGTAAAATTTTGGTTTTTCGCTCAGATCTTCTGCTTTGAACGTGTTGTTTTCGGCCCAAAATTGGCGCCATTTCTTTTCAATGTCTGTAAAATTGTATTCCATGAGTCTCTGCTAAAAAGCGTGGCAAAGATAGCAGACTTCCGGCGCAAAAAAAATCCTTATTTTTAGTGCATGAATGCCTTGTACCGATTCTTTTTATGTTGTACACTCGTCCTTGCATCGCTACCTTCCGTGTGGGCCAATGGAAGCGGAGAAGCAACATTGATTCGTGCTTATCAAAAAGAAAAGGCGGGAACAAAGAAATACTGGCGTCAGGTAAAGCTGGGAAGGTATTATCAATTAAATGACATTCATAAGGCAGATTCTATTCGCAATTACATATTAGCCAGCAGCCGTTTAGAGAATGATTCCGCACGTGTGATTGCTTTGATCTTTGATCTGGAAGTGGAGTTACTGAGGGGTAATCGAGCCGCGTATCATGCCAAGATTCTGCAGCTTCAGCCCTTTTTGAACCGCGTGAATGCGCCAACTACTAAAGTGCATATATTTCACCTGTTAGCCGATTATCACATCGCATCTCGAGATTTTCCTGAGGCCCAGTTGTATTTGGATGAAGCACAGATCTTTGCTAAGAAGTCGCGTAACTATGCCTTAATTGGAGAAAATTTCCGTTTACATGCCTTGATGGAAATGGAGCGGAATAATAAGGTTATGGCCTTAAACGCTGTTGACCAAGCGATCGGATATGCACGAAGGGCCGCAAACAAATCCTTGTTGGCGTCCTGTCTGAACACGCAAGCTCGTATTTACAATTACTTTGGACAAGTTGAATTGAGTGTTTCAAAAAATTTCATCGCTTTGCAGCTAGCGAAAGAAGCCAATGATTTCCCAAAGATTGCCGATTACGAACGTGAATTGGGTGAGGCTCAGTTTGTGATCTACAATTACCGCGAAGCGGAACGTTGGATCTTACAATCCATAGAAGTTTCCAAGCGCATACGGGATGAACGTTTAGAAGGTTTGGCTCTTACTGATCTGGGAATGGTGACTTTCGCGCGGAAAGATCTACCGAAGGCGAAGGCGCAGTTGCGCGAAGCAATCAAAATATTGTTTCGCTTCAATGATGATGAAGGGTTGGGACGTGCACACATGCAATTGGGGAATGTTTTCAAAGAGGAAGGCAATTACAATGAAGCTTTAAGATTCTACAATCAAGCCCTTGTTTATTTTGAAGCTGCTGGTAACAGGGTGCAAATTGCATCGGTGTTCCATTTGGTTGGGATCGTTTTCGAGAAGCAGGGGAAATATGCGAATGCATTGAATTATTTAAATCGCGCAGTGGAGATTCGTAAGGAATTTGGTTATCAAGGAGCATTCTATCCTTCTTATCGCGCAATTGCCGAGGTTTATAAAAAGACTGGAAATTTGCCATTAGCCTACCGGTATTTGGAAATGTACTCTAATTTTTCTGACAGTGCGAAGACCGTAGAGGTAAGTTCAAAGATTGCGGAGATTTCGGAATTATATCGGGCAGAGCAACGTGAACGATTAATTGCTATTCAGGCAGATTCCATAGAATTGCAGCGCAAGGAGAAGGATTTGACATCCGCACAGCTGGAGAATACACAATTGCGTAACATTTTCCAAACGTACGTCATCATTGGTTTCTTGTTATTGTTGTTATTTGGTGCCTTGTTCTTCTATTCGCGATGGAAGCAGCGTACTATCAAACAAATGCAGCGAGAGGCTGAAATGAACCAGGTGCTGCTGCGTTCCCAAATGAATCCACATTTTGTTTTCAACGCCATGTCGGTGATTCAGAGTTATATATACGAGAATGACACGAAAAATTCGACCAAGTTCCTCGTTAATTTCTCCAAGTTGATGCGCTTGATTCTTGAGAATTCTTCGAAAGAGTTCATTCCAATTACGACCGAGATGGACATTTTGATCAAATATTTGGAAACGCAGAAATTGCGATTTGTGGATCGCTTTGAGTTTGATATATCGGTGGATCAGGAATTGATTGACAAAGCCGTCGTAATTCCACCGATGATTACACAACCATTCATCGAGAATGCTATTGAGCATGGACAATTGCATACAATAGAAGGAGGCTTTATCCGCGTTCGGATCTCAAAAGACGAAGAAATGCTTCGTATTGCCATCATCGACAATGGTGTTGGTAGAAAGGGATCCGAGCAAAACAAAAAAAGTAAGGCTCACAAGAGCATGGCGATGAAGATCACACAAGATCGTATTTCTATTTTGAGTGACAAATATAAGATTCAAGGAAGGTTGGAAGTGGGTGATTATGACCCACAGGAAGAGTCGGGAACAGTAGTTAATATTTACCTGCCTTATAAAACCGAAAGCGAGGTTCCAAATCTTACTTAAATGCATGAATCAAAAGAAATTGTATCTTGCGAAAGTATTCTTCATATAACTAATATTCACTAGCATGAAAAAGGCGCTAATCATCGATGATGAGCAACGTACCAGAGAGTTGATTGCAAAAATGATTGAGTCATTCGACTTGGGAATTGAAGCCATTCCGCGTGGCGAGAATGTTAAATCCGGTTTAACAGCCATCCAGGAATTGAAGCCCGATTTAGTGTTTTTGGATATTCAGATGCCAGATGGAACGGGGTTCGACCTATTAAAAGCGGTTCCCGAGAAGAATTTTGAGGTTATTTTCATTACGGCACACGAGGAGTTTGCTATTAAAGCCATCAAGTTCTCCGCGCTTGACTATATATTAAAGCCGATAGATCCGGAAGAATTGAAGGCTGCTGTGGAACGGGCATTGATCTCTATGGATGAGGCAAAGTCTGAACCGCAATTTGAAGCGTTGCAACAAAACATGCAACCAAATCAAAAGCGTCGCTTGGTGTTAAAAACTCAGGAAAGCGTTCACGTGGTAGATTTGGATAATATTATTCGTTGCGAAGCAGATCGGAATTACACCTCTTTCTTTTTAGCAGACGGAAAGAAGATCTTGGTGTCTAGAACGTTGAAAGACTATGAAACGCTTTTGAGTGGACATAATTTTTTACGCGTGCAGCAATCGCATTTGATCAATCTGAATTTTGTAGATCGTTACGATAAAGGAAATGGTGGTGCAGTGGTGATGAAAGACGGCTCCGAAGTCCCATTGTCACCAGCGAAGCGAGATATTTTCTTCCAGATTTTAGAGAATTTATAATCAGTATTCATGTGATAGTTGCAAATGTTCATTGAAATAGTGAATCTGTTCATTTGCCCTCCAATGATTTCTTTTGAATGCTACATTAGTATTGGAAATAAGGAGAATGAAGTCAGGTTGTTTTCTAGGAAGGTTTAGACCGAAACGGAAAACACTGCAATTGGAGAGGCAGTTTTTTCATTTTCTAGTTTTATTGAAGAGTATACAGTTCGAACTCCGTAAAGGCTTTGCCAATAAAACCTAGAAACAACTTGATTTTCATATTTCAATCGTCACTGCACTACACACGATACACAAACTAAAACACTACTAAACAAGAAGCGCTCATCTGAGCGCTTTTTTTCAATTAGGTATGAACAATTCAACGTTTATATTTTTTTATCGATAATTGGTCGAAAAACGGGTAATCGATTCATCAATTCATATAAATTTGCCCAAAAATGAAGATGGAGACGAGTAATTTTGTGTTGATAGAAAAGGAGGAAGTGGGGAATCTAGTTTTTCCACAGGTTGAAGTGTTAGATACCACTGCTGCAAAAGATGAGCGCAAAATTGCAATGAATAGAGCCATTTCATTAGGGAATCTTGAACATCACAAAGTAAAGATCTACTTTGCCGACAGTGAAGGCGAAAAAGTAGTTCACACTACATTATGGGCTGTAACAGATGAATCAATTGTTTTGAAACAAAACGTTGTGATCCCGGTAAACCGCATCATCAAACTAGAAATATAACGTCATGTCAAAGAAGAAGTCAATAATCAGTTACGAAAAGCTAACAATTGAACAGAAGAAGCAATTGTTGATGGCCTTTCCGGATGGATTTGCCGGAAATATGACCAAAATGACAAACCCAATAACAGGCGAAGTATTTGATTCGCTTTTGTGGGAAACAGATGAGATCATTTATTTGGTAAAGCTTCCAAAAGTTACCGCTAAATCGCCCTCTGTTGAAGATGATGAGGAGGACTTTGATGATGAGATCGATAAGTTTGATGGCAAAGGTGACGATGACGATGACATGAATAGCGACGACGACGACGATGACGATTATGACGATAAAGATGATTCGGCGGATGAAGACGACGACGAAGATTAAAAAAAAAGACCTTGAATATTCAAGGTCTTTTTTTTTACCTTTGTCGTGGCTCGAATATTTTGAGCCATAACCATTATTTACTAAAAATATGAAAAGAAGACTACTTCGCTTTGGGGCTTTTGCCCTATGCAGTATGGCCTTTCTGGCCGAATCAAGCACACTTTTCGCACAACAATCACAAACTTTCAGTTTCACAGGAGGTATTCAAACGTTTACCGTTCCTTGTGGGGTTGATACAGTTTTTGTTCAATCGTGGGGTGCACAAGGAGGAAATGGAGCTACCGGTGGTAATTCAGCAACTGGAGGTACTGGCGGATTAGGAGGATATTCAGAAGGCTATCTGTTAGTTTCTCCTGGTGATGTTTTAAATGTATTTGTTGGTGGACAAGGAGCCACGCCAACTGGAGGGTTCAACGGAGGTGCTAATGGTGGTTCACAAAACGCCGGTGGAGGTGGTGGTGCCTCTGATGTACGTGTTGGAGGAACAGCAGAATCTGATCGTGTAATTACTGCCGGTGGTGGTGGTGGTGGTGGCCGTGCAGGCTGTGAAACCAACACTGTTGCAGGTGGAAATGGTGGTTCTGGCGGCGGCGGTGTTGGTGCCGACGGAACTGACGCTCCAACTTCAAGCGGTGTAGCAGGTGGCGGTAAAGGAGGTAACTTCGGTTCTGTTCAAGGTGCTGCTGGTTCTGCAGGTATTGGATGTGCTGGATTCCTAGGTTCTGCCGGTTCTACTGCTTCAACTGGAACAGGTGCTTCTGGTGGTGCTGGACAATCTTGTTGTTGTTTTACTTTTGGTAGTATACCAGGCGGCGGCGGCGGCGGCGGCGGTCAAATCGGCGGCGGCGGCGGCGGCGGTGGTTCTGCGGGAACTACTGGATGTTCTGGAAATGACAAAGGCGCTGGCGGCGGCGGCGGCGGCGGCTCGTCTTACACTGGTGGTGTGTTGAATGGTTTGGTGGATCCAGGAATCCGTTTAGGAAATGGTGAAATAATCATCTCTTGGAATGACCCAATCCCAACTCAACCTGCTTACACAGCTTCTGTAACAGATGTTTGTGAAGGCGATACAGTTGTGTTCACAATCGACCCGGTAGCGCATGCAACTGAGTATACATGGACAGCTGGTGGTGGTGTTTCTATTTTGGCTGGTCAAGGAACTACATCAATTTCAGCAGTAGTTTCTGCTAATGGTACTGTTGACGTGATGGGTGTAAATGCTACATGTGGATTCAATGGGCCAACTGCGGGAGTAGTAAACGTGACTTTCCACGCATTACCTTCTGTTTCTTTGAGTGCTACTATTCCGGATACACTTTGTGGTGGAATGGATTTGACGTTGACAGGTTCTCCAGCAGGAGGAACTTACACTGTGGTTTCTGGAAACCCTGCTGCTTTGAGTGCAAATGTATTCAACGCACCAGCTCCTGGAACTTACGTTGTTCAATATGACTACACAGATGCAAACGGCTGTGCAGCAATGGATACTATGGAAATCGTTATCGATTGTATGTTAGGCTTGGAAATGATCGGGTCGAACGGATCTATCAATGTTTATCCAAACCCATCTAATGGGAACTTTACAATCAATTCAGGAATTGTGTTGAATGGCAAAGTGGAATTGATTGATGAAATGGGACGCGTTGTGTTCAGTCAGTCGGTTAGCCAAATGAAGCAAAAACAATTTGAAGCGAAAGGTGTAACAACCGGAACTTATACATTGAAGATCTCTAACGGGAATGAAGTGTATACAGGAAAACTTCAAGTAGTGAAATAATACTGCAATGAGAAATAGAAAGGGGAGCCAAACGGCTCCCCTTTTTTTATTCGTTGATTTTAATTCTAATCGTTCAATTTCAAAACGGCCATGAACGCTTCTTGCGGAACTTCTACCTTTCCAACTTGGCGCATGCGTTTCTTTCCTTCTTTCTGTTTTTCCAACAACTTGCGTTTACGCGTGATATCACCTCCGTAACATTTTGCCGTTACGTCCTTACGCAATGCTTTAATTGTTTCACGCGCAATCACTTTTGCACCAATTGCAGCCTGGATTGGAATTTCGAATTGCTGACGCGGGATCAATTCTTTCAATTTCACACAGATCTTTTTCCCTAAATCATAAGCGTTGCTGCGGTGAACAAGTGCGGATAGTGCATCCAGCTGCTCGCCATTCAACAACATGTCCATGCGGATCAGATCAGATTCTTTATAACCGATTGGATGGTAATCAAAGGATGCGTAACCACGAGAAACTGACTTCAAACGGTCGTAGAAGTCGAAAACGATCTCGGCCAATGGCATTTCAAAGGTCAATTCTACACGGTCTTGAGTCAAGTACACTTGATTGCGCAATTCACCACGCTTCTCGATACACAGGTTCATGATCTGACCAATGTATTCTGATTTGGTGATTACCTGTGCCTTGATGTAGGGTTCTTCAATATGGTGAATTGTCGATGGATCTGGCAATTCAGAAGGGTTATTTACAATCAATCGCTTCTCAGGATCTTTCGTTGTATAGCAGTAATACGACACGTTAGGTACGGTCGTAATAACTGTCATGTTGAATTCGCGTTCCAAACGTTCCTGAATGATCTCCATGTGCAACATGCCTAAGAAACCACATCTGAATCCAAAACCTAATGCTGCAGAAGATTCAGGTTCGAAAACCAAGGATGAATCGTTCAGCTGCAATTTCTCCATCGAATAACGCAATTCTTCGTATTCATCCGTCTCCACAGGATAGATTCCGGCGAATACCATTGGCTTCACATCCTCAAATCCTTTGATGGCCTCATTACAAGGATTGGAAGCAAGGGTGATCGTATCTCCCACCTTTACTTCTTTCGCTGTTTTAATCCCGGAAATGATGTATCCAACGTCTCCGGCACGAACCTCGTTCTTTGGACTCAAGTCCATTTTCAAGATCCCTACTTCATCCGCGTTGTACTCACGACCAGTATTGAAGAATTTAACTTTATCCCCTTTTTTGATCACTCCGTTCTTCACGCGGAAATACGCGATGATTCCACGGAATGAATTGAAGACAGAATCAAAGATCATTGCTTGCAACGGAGCATTCTCATCTCCTTTAGGAGAAGGTATGCGGTGAATGATGGCTTCTAAGATCTTATCAACGCCCAAGCCCGTTTTACCTGAAGCTGGAATTACGTCATCCGGACTACAACCAATCAGATCAACGATCTGGTCAGTTACTTCTTCTGGCATAGCACCCGGGAGGTCCATTTTATTAAGGATCGGAATGATCTCCAAATCGTGCTCCAAGGCCAGGTATAGGTTAGAGATTGTTTGCGCCTCAATTCCTTGAGAGGCATCAACAATTAGCAATGCTCCTTCGCAAGCTGCAATGGAACGGGATACTTCATACGAGAAATCTACGTGTCCCGGGGTATCGATCAAATTAAGCACATAATCCTGTCCTTCAAATTTGTAATTCATTTGAATGGCGTGAGACTTGATCGTAATTCCGCGTTCGCGCTCCAGATCCATATCATCCAAAGCCTGTGCTTGCATTTCACGGTCTGAAATGGTACCGGTGGTTTGTAATAATCGATCCGCCAGGGTACTCTTCCCGTGGTCGATGTGCGCAATAATACAAAAGTTACGAATGTGCTTCATGCCGCAAAGATAGTGATATTCGTGTAGAAAAAAAGGGCAGTAAAAAGACGGTGCCGCGGAATTAAACGGTTTGTTTCAAGATGGTTTTCACGATGCCTTCAATGCGCGCTGCCATCTCATCCGTAGGCAGGTCATTGTCATCTCTACCAAAAGGATCTTCAATTTCCTCTGCTAGTACCTCAATACTCACCAAAACGTAGTAAATAAAGGTAGCAATGATCGCCGCGAAGTAGCCGAAACTTACCACGAAGGCAAGTGGAAGTGTGGTAACGTAGACGAAGATAAATTTCTTAAAAAATAAGGAGTAGGAATAAGGAATTGGTGTGTTTTTAATGCGCTCACAGGCGCCTGCTACATCTAAAAACCCGTTGAGATTTCGATCCAATCGCAATACATCCTCTTCGCTGATCGCTCCACTTTTCTTGAGTGTGTTTAATCGTTGATACAAGAGTTCAACCAGTCCGGAAGGAATGTGATCCACGCGCTTCAGAAATTCGGTTTCTTCCGATGTTAGATCCAGTAATTTAAAGTCAGTTCCTTCTCGCAAATGCTCTTTCAAACAGATCGCATAGTTGCTGATGTGACGCGCGAAAAAGTGATTTTCTTGTTCTTTTAATTCCAGAGCCGTCAATTTCACTGCAAAGTTTCTGGAATCATTCACGAGTTCTCCCCACTTGCGGCGACCTTCCCACCAACGGTCATAGGCCGTATTCGTTCTAAATACCAGCAACAGGGAAATGACGAAACCAAGTATTTGATACACGGAAAATAGGCGGTCCAAAACTTTCGCTTGAGGGAAGAATTGAATCTCCAGGAATGCTACACCCAAAGTAAAGAGAGAAATGAACAACAAATCCTTCCAAAGCATCGTCAAGGTGTCACTTTTAGTTAAGTGAAAAATCAATTTGAGCCAACTTTTGGGATTGTATGTGATCATGGGACACAAAGATAAGGTTCTATAAATGTTTACCAAACAACCGAATTAGATTAGCCAATTGCTTATTGATTTTCAATAAATAAGATATCTTTGCCCGACTATTATCATTAATTAAAGATTATGATTAAAAACTACTTTTCACTTATTCTGTTAGCGTTTACGCTGATAACAACAACCACCTATGCACAGACAGTTCTTGCTCCAGAGGTTTTGCATTACAAATTCAATGAATCTGGAACTGCTGTAACTAATTATGCGTCTAATCCTCCAGTCGGTACAGCAACTGCAACTATTATGGGAGGTGTGACTCAAAACACAGTCGGATCTTCTTGTGATGGCGCTCTTGTAGGTTCGGGGATATCATCCTCTACTGATTATCTGAACACAGGATGGGCACCAAACATTGGAACCGGTGCGTGGTCAATTGTATTCACAACATCTGGCATCTCTGCAAATAGCACGTTGTATTACATTTTTGGAGATGTTAATTCAAATTCTTTCAGATGTTTTACAAATGGAGTTGCTGGGGCTAACAACTGGATTATTCGTGGAGGTGGACTAACTGACACTTATATCAATGGGGGAGCGCTTGCAACAGAGACAACATGTGCCTTTGTTTACGATCCAGCAATGAACAACTTGAAGGGGTATTTAAATGGAGTCTTGGTCACTACAGTTGCCCAAACGGCTCCGAATATTTCTGGCACGGGTCCTTTCAAAGTAATGGGTTATTCATCCAATGTTGGAGCACCTGCTGGAGGATTGATGGAAGAATTCAGTTTCTATTCTAGAGCATTAACAGACATTGAAGTAATGCAAATTTACGAACGTCAAACTACTGATACGATTTCTGTTTCTTCGTGTGGAGATTATACAGCACCTTCAGGGGCAATTTTTACAAGCTCAGGAAACTACAACGATACTATTCCGAATAGCATTTGTGGAGATAGTATCATCAACATTAACTTGACGATCAACGCACCGTCGTTTGACACGATTCAGATTCAAACATGTGATAGTTATGTTGCACCTTCAGGAGCTGTGTTCACTACTAGTGGAATTTACAACGATACAATCTTAAATCTTGCTGGTTGTGATAGTATTATTACCATTAACTTACTATTAAATTATTCTACTGCCGATACACTATCTGTAATTGAATGCGACAGTTATGATGCACCTGATGGGTCTCAAATTACCTCTTCAGGTATTTATGATTTCTTGCTTCAAAATGCTGCCGGATGTGATAGCTTGATCCATGTTGATTTAACAATAAATAACTCGTCTTCATCTTCAATTACAGAAACAGCTTGTTTTAGCTACACGGCCCCTGATGGTGCAGTTTATACGCAATCAGGAAATTATACAGCCATCATTCCAAATGTTGCTGGTTGTGATAGTGTGATTAGTGTTACATTAACGATCAACACAATAAACTCACAAACTACATTGAATGGATTGACTATTACCGCATCAGAAACAGGAGCAACATATCAATGGATCGATTGCGGGACTGGTTTACCAATTGCTGGTGAAACACAAGCTTCGTTTACAGCAACGTCTAATGGAAGTTATGCTGTCGAGATCACCAAAAATGGTTGTGTGGACACATCAGCTTGCGTAAGCATTTCGAATGTTGGAATCTCTGAAGATCTAGAATCTTTTGTAGCCGTTTATCCAAATCCTGTATCGGATGTCTTAAATATTCAAACTAATGGTGATCAAGCATTAATTTTTGTTTTATCAGATGGTAGTGGAAAAGAGATCCTTTCTGAAAGAAGTAATGATAAAGAACTTACCTTGAACATGGCAAATTTGCCAAGTGGCATTTATAGTTTGGTTGTTACTGATGCAAATACTTCGAAGACAATTAAAATTGTAAAATTGTAATTGTTGAATTGCATTGTTGAAATGAAGGGGGATTTATGATCCCCCTTTTTTAGTTTAGATTTTCAGATAATGAAGATAATTTTCTGTTTAATCCAACGTTTATCCCTTGCTTAACGTAAATTCGCAACTTAAAACGTATTAACTACATGGAAGATAACCTTCGTTCAATCGACGATCAACGCATGAATCTCTTTGCGACTATTTGGAAGAAGCGCAAGATCATTGGGATCATAACCGCTGCCGGACTTGTAGTATCAACAGTCATTGCTTTTACCATGACTCCTCTTTACCGTTCAATTGCAATTGTTTTCCCGGCTGCAACCAGTACGGTTTCGTTCTCTGAACAACGAAATGCTAAAGCGTCATCAATGGACTTTGGTGAGGAAGAACAAGCAGAACAGTTGATCCAGATCTTACAATCCTCCAAGATTCGAGATAAAGTAGTTGAACGTTTCGATTTGATGAAGCACTACGAAATTGACGCAAACGATCCGAACAAGCATTACAAATTGGTGAAAGAATACAACGGTCACATCTTGTTTGTTCGAACGCGATATGGTTCCATTCAAATTGATGTGTTGGATAAAGACCCGTATCTAGCCGCAGATATTGCCAATAAGATTGTGGACTTGATCGACACCATTAAAAATGAAATGGTGAAGGAGCGAACGTTGCCAGCTTATGAGATCAACAAGCGTAAGAAAGACCAAATGGTAGCCGATCGCGACACCCTGTTGAAACAATTAGAGCGCCTGGCAGAACAAGGTGTGTTACCAAACGATGCACGCGCTACCCTTTATCAAGCGTTGGTAGATTCGAAAAGCCCGCAAGAAAAAGAAGAAATTCGCAAGAAGATCGAAGTGAACAATAAGTACGGTTCTGTTTATGACGCCTTGGAGTACCAGCGAAACGAGAAAATTGTGAAAATTGAAGATTTCAACGTTTCTTATGAACAGGCAGAATCAGATGCGAATGCAAACTTCAACCATAAGTTCGTTGTTGAGCGTGCAGTAGTTGCCGATAAAAAAGACAAACCGAAGCGTTTGATCATTATGCTTATGGCAACGATCGGAACATTTGTTTTTGCTGTGTTCTTCCTCCTTTTGCAAGAAAAATTGAAGGAACTTCGTAAGTTGGCATAAGGTGGCAGCTTGGCGCGAAAATAGTTGGTTAATACTGATTTCTATCTTGTTCATTGCCTTACTGGGCTATACGATCTGGATAGATTCCTGGTACGGTTATTTGTTGCCTTTTGGATTGCTGACGCTTTTCGTAGCCCTGTTTTATACTGAGTATACCTTCTTTTTCATTCTGGCGGCCACACCGTTGTCGATCAACATTGAGGAATACACCGATAGTTTTGGCTTGTTCCTTCCTACGGAACCTTTGCTTTTTGGAACAATGTTACTGCTACTCATGCAGTCATTGAAGTACAAAGTTTTTCCCTTGCACATGATGCACTCACCGATCATTTGGACGGTTGGTTTGTATCTCTTGGTGATTTTCTTTACTGCGATCGTTTCCTCAGATCCAATAGTGTCTTTCAAATTCTTATTGGCGCGTCTCTGGTTTATTGTTCCTGTCTTAGGCTACGGAACAAACGTTTTCAAGGATGTGAAGAAGATTCGCTTGTTCTTGTGGTTATTCCTTTCGGCGATGACGATCGCCATGATCTACACCTTAGTTGTTCATGCCAGTTACCGTTTCGGTGAAAAGGAAAGTCACTGGGTGATGTGGCCCTTCTTTAAGGATCACACCATTTACGGAGCAATCGTTGCTTTGGTATTGCCTTTGGCAGTTTCCTTTTTATTTGCAAAACAGCACGCGCCGCTCCAGCAATTCTTATTGATCGGAATGATTTTCGTCAATTTGTTAGCGCTTTATTTCAGTTATACACGTGCGGCCTGGTTGAGTGTTTTTCTGGGGATGGTCATTTGGATGTTGATCCGTTTAAAGGTCAAATTCTCTTTGGTGGCATCTGTCGTGCTGACCGTTGGATTGATCATTTGGTTTTCGTGGGATGCCATTCAACAGGATCTGGAGCGCAACAAATTTGAACATACCACAGAGGAGTTCGGAGAGCGTTTACAGAGTGCTGCGAATGTAACAACAGATGCTTCCAACTTGGAGCGGTTGAATCGTTGGTCTTGTGCCATTGCGATGTTCGAAGAGCGCCCCTTAACCGGATTTGGTCCGGGAACCTATGCTTTCGAGTATGCCCGTTTTCAAGATCCAGAGAATCTAACAATTATTTCCACGAACTTTGGCGATGGCGGGAATGCACATAGCGAGTATTTAGGGCCAATGGCAGAGATGGGGATCTTTGGTTTGCTAGCCATGATAGCTTTGGTTACTGCGATCTTTTACCAGGCAATTGTGTTATATAATCGTTTGCCGAACGCTGATCGGGAAATGAAAACCTTGATCATGGGGATGATCATTTCTCTTTCCACCTATTTCATTCACGCATTTTTGAATAATTACTTGGATACCGATAAAGCGGCCGTTCCAATTTGGGCCATGTGTGCTATCGTCATTGCGCAAACAGAACAATTGCGCAGAAAGTCGGCAACAAAATAACACACAAACTGTTACTCGTAAAACAAACATTATGTTTACAGGAATCATTGAGACTTTAGGAGAGATCGTTAGGATCGAAAAAGAACAAGGAAACATACATTACACTGTTCGCTCGAGCATTACTCATGAATTGAAGATCGATCAGAGCGTGGCTCACAATGG
>CAYLJB010000009.1:0-53325 GCA_964383785.1 uncultured Fluviicola sp. | reverse complement strand
AGGTCTCGAGCGGATTCGAACCGCTGTAGACGGTTTTGCAGACCGGTGCCTAGCCTCTCGGCCACGAGACCATTATCTTGTGTGTTGCGTTCAACACGATAGGTCTTTTGTTTGCTATTCTAACGACCATCGTTTAATAGCGTGGGCGACAAAAATAGTAATAATTTCAATATTTCTACCAGTTGTCGCTAGCAATTATAATAGCAACATTTTCTACATCGCCATTGATGGGTGGACAAATCTTAGTGATCTTCACCCAGTATTCCTGAATGGTTGGGATTTCTTGCAATAAACGTTCAACAATTCGTTGACCCACGTGCTCAATTAATTTAGAACGTATGGACATCTCCTCATGTACGATCGCGTTGATCGCCACGTAATCGATGGTCAGTTTGAGCTCATCCGTCTTACCCGCTTCAGAAAAGTCTGTTTGTACATGTACATCTACACTGTAATTTCCACCAATTTTACCCTCTTCCGGTAAACATCCATGGTACGCGTAAAGCCGAATGTTATTAACCTCTATGCGATGTTTCATCCCAGGGTCTTAATACCGTTTTCCATGCGTGTTAAACTTTCTTCTTTACCCAAGAAAGCGGTGATCTCGAACATGGACGGCCCCATTCCTACTCCTGTCATCAACAAACGGAACAAAGGCAAAACAGCTCCAATTCCTAAACCTTTTGTTTCAAGGAATGATTTGAATGCTCCTTCAATGGATGGCGCATCAAACGCTGAAAGTCCAGCCAAGATTTCTTTCCATTCCGCCATCAATGCAGCCGAATCATCTTTCCATTTTTTAGAAACTGTTTGTTCGTCGTATGTTTCCGGTGCATCAAACAAATAAGCCCCTTCACTCATCATATCACGCACAAACGTTGCGCGCTCTTTCATGAGTTTGCAGAAGGATACCACACGCTCTTTTGGAGCATCAATGGTAAATTCTTGCATTAACAGATCTGCCAGAACCTCGTCGTCTGTATGCTTCAAATATTGTTGTTGGAACCATTTTGTTTTATCCGGATCGAATTTAGCACCCGCTTTTCCAACGCGCTCCAAAGTGAAGGCATCGATCAATTCTTGCATGCTGAAGATCTCTTGTGTGGTTCCCGGGTTCCAACCCAAGAAAGCCAACATATTGATAAATGCTCCAGCGAAATATCCGTTCTCGCGGTAACCAGAATACAACTCTCCTTCTGAAGTAGTCCAATTCGCAGGGAACACAGGGAACCCTAAACGATCACCATCGCGTTTTGAAAGTTTTCCGTTTCCATCCGGACGCAACAACAACGGCAAGTGGGCCATTTTTGGAGCCTCCCATCCAAATGCATCGTATAATAATACGTGTAAAGGAGCAGATGGCAACCATTCTTCACCGCGGATCACGTGTGTGATCTTCATTAAATGGTCGTCTACAATGTTAGCTAAGTGATAGGTTGGCATACCGTCACTTTTGAATAACACCTTGTCATCCAAGTTGTTAGTGTTTACAACGACCCATCCTCGAATGATGTCTTCAAATCTAACATCTTGATTACGAGGCATTTTCATACGAATCACATAAGGCTCACCAGCGTCTAGTCGACGTTGTACTTCATCTGCCGAAAGCGTAAGCGAGTTCTTCATGGAAGAACGTGTCACGCTGTTATATTGCCAGTTAGGCATCCCCATTTGTTTCGCCTGATCACGAACAGCATCTAATTCTTCAGCTGTATCAAAGGCATAGTACGCTTTGTCTTCTGCAACCAATTGTTCTGCATATGGGCGGTACATAGCTTTACGCTCACTTTGAATATACGGTCCATATTCACCACCAATTCCAGGACCCTCATCAGGAGTGATCCCACACCAATTTAAGGAATCAAGAATGTATTCTTGCGCACCAGGAACAAATCGCGTTTGATCAGTATCTTCAATGCGAATGATAAAAGTTCCTTTGTGGTGTTTTGCAAACAGGTAATTGTATAAGGCCGTTCGAACGCCACCCATATGTAATGGACCAGTTGGCGATGGTGCGAAACGAACACGTACGTTCTCAGCGATCATGTATTCTGAATTTAGACCGCAAAAATAACCAAATATTGACCGTTTTAAAGGGTTTATTAACAGTTCTAAACGTTTTTTTATATTGGGTGTATGTGCTATTTCATACCTTAGTAAGTTACTTGGTAAAATAAAGAGTTTATGTCAGCTTTCGATCGTTTATTGCTTCAGATTGATGCGTTCATTCGCAAATACTACAAGCATGAAATGCTCAAAGGATTGTTGGTGTTTGTAGGATTCTTATTTGCCTCATGGCTTGTTGTTGCCGTGCTGGAATTTTTCGGAAGATTTAGCTCGGGTGTAAGGTTCTTTTTATTCTGGACCTTTCTATTTGGCAATGCCGTGATCTTGGGCAAGTTCTTCGTGATTCCGGTGCTAAAATTGTTTTCTTTTGGTGGGCGCATTAACCGAAACCAAGCCGCAAAGATCATCGGTGATTTCTTTCCGAATATTTCTGACCGTTTATTAAATACGCTTCAGCTGAATGAGTCAGCAAACCCGAATGATCGTTCTTTCGAGTTAATTCGAGCGAGTGTTGTTCAACGTGCAAATGAGTTATCGGTTGTACCTTTTACAGATGCTGTTCGAGTGGACGCGATTAAAAAACGCGCAAAATATGTGATTCCGGTTTTGTTGGTCTTCTTTGCTGTTTTAGCTTTTGCCCCGCGTTTAATCGTTGACGGTTCCAGTCAGGTAATGAATTATAACGCTCCGCAGCGAGCACCCTTTACGTTCAACTTAAGTAATAATGACTTGGTGATTCAAGAGGGCGAGAATTTGAAGATCCGTACTGCTGTTTCTGGTGATTATGTCCCGGAAAAGATCTACTTGGTTTTACCGTCTGGTAAGTTCTTAATGACGCGTGATTCGAAAACTGAGGTGGTACATGAATTGGAAAATGTTCGTGAGTCATTTGTGTTCTATTTTGAAAGTGAAGGTTACAGAAGTAAAACTTGGCAAGTTCAAGTTCTTGGTAAAAGCGCATTGGGTTCTCTAGAAGCGTCGTTGGTTTACCCGGCTTATTTACATCGCAAGAACGAGGTAGTTTCAAATATTGCTGAACTTGAATTGCCGGAAGGAACCACTGTGAATTGGAATGTTTCAGCGAAGCACGTAGGTTCTTTGAAAGTGTTGAATGGGAAGTTCAGTCAATGGTTCACAGGATCAAAAGCATCGTTTAGTACAAAGCATACCGATAACGATTTGTTGCAATTTGTCATGAAGAATAGTTACACCAATTATTTGGATACGAATCAGGTTCAAATTAAGGTTGTAAAAGATGCGTACCCTTCTATTTTGGTTAACGAATCGGTTGATAGTATCAATCCTGCTGTGCGTTTGTTTTCTGGATTGGTTTCAGATGATCACGGTTTAACGGCTCTGCAGTTTTCGTATACAATTACGCAGAAGGATGGTAAACAACGAACACGAAAGATGTTTGTTGATCGGTTTAAGTCTTCAAATGCTGACTTCCAGTTTGCGGTTGATTTTAGCCGTGAGAATTTATCTATTGAGGATAAGATCAGTTATCACTTTACCATTTTCGATAACGATGGTGTGAATGGATCTAAAGCTACTGTTTCGCAAACCTTCGTTTATGAACTTCCTAATCTGGAGGAGTTGAACGAAATGCGTGATGAGGATCAACAACAAGTGCAACAGTCCTTGGCCGATATCTTGAAAAGAACCGAGCAGTTTCAGAAGGATGTTAATCGCCTTCAAAAGAATTTAGGGACTAAATCAAAGGCAGATTTCAAGGCGCTGGAACAGGTTCAACAATTGAAACAAGAGCAGCAAAGTTTGCAGCAAGACTTACAAGAGCTGCAAGAAAAGTTGGAACAGTCAAACGATATGAATGAGCAACTTTCTGAACAGGATGAAGAACTGTTAAAGCAACAGGAGTTGATTGAAGAATTGCTTAAAGAGGTCATGGACGATGAATTGAAGGAGTTGTTGGATCAGTTAGAGGAAATGATGCGTAAGAACGATCAGTTTCAAATGAACAATAAGTCTGAAGATTTGAAAGAATCAACTGAGTCTATGAAGAATCAGATGGATCGTGCACTGGAAATGTTAAAGCGTCTTCAGGTGAATGAAAAGATTGATGCGATTGAAAAGGAGCTGGATGAATTGGCGAAAGAGCAAGACGAACTGAAGGAACAGATTGAGAAAGATCAACTAAGTAAAGAAGCTGCCGAGAAGAAACAAGACGAGATCAATAAGAAGTTCGATGATTTGAAGAAGGATCTGAAGGAAATGCAAGAACTGAATAAATCATTGGATCGTCCGATGCAGTTAGATGAGTTCAAAGAAATGCAAGAAAGTATTTCTGAAGATCTAAATGGAGCAAAAGAGAATGTTTCCAAAGGAAAGAATAGTAAGGCGGGTCAACAACAAAAGTCTGCTTCGGAAAAAATGAAGGAGATGTCTGATCAGTTAAATAATCAACAAGAACAGAGCAATCAGAAACAGGCAGAAGAGGACATGGGATTGATTCGTATGCTTCTTGAGAATTTGATGACCTTGAGTTTCGATCAGGAGCGCAATTTGCAAGCCTTTGCCAAGGTTAAGGACAACGACCCACTCTATCGTCGTTTAGGAAGAAAGCAACGTGCTATTATAGATGATTCGAAGCCTGTGGAAGACAGTTTGATTGCTTTGGCGAAACGTCAACCAAAAGTTGCTGCTTTTATTGATAAAGAGTTAAAAGAGATCCGAAGTAATTATGGTTATGTCATTGATGAAATTGATGAACATAGACGTCGTGAATTGACTCAACACCAGCAATTGGTGATGACTAGTTATAATAATTTGGCCTTGCTTTTAAATGAAAGTTTGCAATCGATGCAACAACAAGCGCAAAGTAAACAGTCCGGTTCAGGTAGTTGTGAGAACCCTGGTGGTTCAGGAAAGAAACCATCAAGCGGAAAAGAAGGTGAAATGGGTACCGAAGACATGAAAGAGATGTTGCGTAAACAGCTTGAGCAAATGAAGAAAGGTCCAAATCCAGGTGGTAAGCAACCGGGAAATCAACCGGGTCAAGGTAATCAGGGAATGCCTGGTTTGGGCAATAAAGAGATTGCAAAAATGGCGGCACAACAAACGGCTATTCGTCAACGTCTGGAGCAATTGCGCAATGAAATGAACAAAGAAGGTCAGGGCAAGGGCAACCAATTAAATCCATTGATAAAGGAATTGGAGCAACAGGAACGTGATTTGATCAATAAAAAATTCAGTCCTGAAATGATCCGTCGCCAGCAAGAGATTCTAACTCGCTTATTAGAAAGTGAGAAGGCTATTAAGGAAAGAGGGTTTGAGGAGAAACGAGAATCGAAATCAGGAAATAATCAAAATAATGGTAACCTTATTCGATTTGATGAGTATACACGTCTTAAACAAGGTCAGGTTGATTTGTTGAAGACGGTTGATCCCGTTCTTGCACCATATTATAAAAATAAAGCAAATCAATATTTCAACCGATCTGTTCAATGATAAAACTATTTGAGCATGATGAAAGAGGGTTATACTTTAATTGATTCGTTATCTATCCCTTCGGAATTAAGTAGCTTACCTGTAGTAGAAAGTTTGATTGACAAAACGTGTCAGTCGATCGGAGTGAATGAAGATTTGTACGGCAATGTTTTGATCGCTGTAACTGAGGCTGTGAATAATGCAATTATTCATGGTAATGGGAACAGAAGCGAAATTGATGTGAACGTGCATGTTTTTGATGAACCTTCGAATTTCGCTTTCACTATTGAAGATAAGGGAACGGGGTTTGATCATGAGAACCTTCCTGATCCTACTGCACCGGAGAACATTGAAAAAGAAAACGGTCGAGGTATCTTTCTAATGCGAAATTTGGCGGATGAAGTTGTCTTTAATGATAAAGGCAATGTTGTGAGTGTCTTTTTTTCGAAACAATGATAGAAGTACATTTTGAAGATATTGCAAAAGTTCCGGGTGTAAATCCGGAATTTTTGTTTTCATGGTTTGGTGCGGTGTGTGAACGAGAGCACAAAGTGTTGGGTGCAGTGAATGTGATTTTCTGTTCTGATGAATATTTACTGGAAATGAACCGTGAACACCTGGATCATGATTATTACACAGATATCATCACATTTGATTATTGCATGGGTGATGTTGTCTCTGGAGATTTATTTATCAGTATTGATCGTGTTACGGAAAATGCGTCCGATTATAATGTCTCTGTGGTAGATGAGTTGCATCGTGTTTGTGTTCATGGACTTCTTCATTTGTGTGGCTATAAAGACAAAATTGATACTGATGAGGTTTTGATGCGTCAAAAGGAAAATGAAATGTTAGAGATTAGAAAGTTTCACGTGGAACATTTGAAGGACAATTAGAGTCGCTGTAATTTTGTTCCACGTGAAACATTGAATGAGCATGTTGAAAGAGTATGATGTTATTGTGGTCGGTGGTGGACATGCCGGTTGTGAGGCCGCGAATGCGGCTGCAAAACTTGGTTGTTCGGTTTTATTGGTCACGATGAATATGAACACAATTGCGCAGATGAGTTGCAATCCTGCCATGGGTGGTGTTGCAAAAGGGCAAATTGTTCGTGAAATTGATGCATTGGGTGGAGGCTCGGGTATCGTTTCGGATTTGTCTGCGATTCAGTTCCGAATGTTGAACCGGTCGAAAGGTCCGGCAATGTGGTCCCCGAGAACTCAAAATGACCGAATGCGATTCGCTGAAGAGTGGCGTTTGTTTCTCGAGAGAAATCCAAATGTGGACTTTTGGCAGGACATGTGCAACGGTTTGATTGTTGAGGGAGATCGTGTTGTGGGTGTTAAAACGGGTATTGGTTTGCCGATTTATGGTAAATCGGTTGTTTTGACGAATGGTACTTTTTTGAATGGTTTGATCCATTTGGGTGAAAAGCAATTCGGTGGTGGTCGTGTTGGAGAAAAGGCTGCAACTGGAATTACTGAGGATTTGGTTTCTCTTGGTTTTGAGGCTGGTCGGATGAAAACCGGAACTCCGCCGCGTATTGATGGCCGTTCGTTAGATTATTCCAAGATGGAGGTTCAGGATGGTGATGAGAATCCATCGAAATTTTCATTTGGTAATACAAAACCTTTGTCTGTTCAGCGGCCGTGTCATATTACGTATACGAGTACTCTGACGCATGAATTATTACGTAAAGGTTTTGACCGTTCTCCAATGTTCAATGGTGCCATCAAAAGTTCTGGGCCACGTTACTGTCCAAGTATTGAGGATAAGATCAGTCGATTTGCAGATCGTGAGCGCCATCAGATTTTCGTTGAACCTGAGGGTTGGAATACAGTTGAGATATATGTAAACGGTTTCTCGACAAGTTTGCCTGAAGAGGTTCAATTAAAGGCCTTGCGTTCTATTCCTGGTTTTGAAGAAGCTAAAATGTTTCGTCCAGGTTATGCTATAGAATATGACTACTTCCCTCCTACTCAATTGAAGCATACATTAGAAACGAAGTTGATCAATGGATTGTATTTTGCTGGTCAGATCAACGGCACTACGGGTTATGAGGAAGCTGCTTGTCAAGGTTTAATGGCTGGTATTAATGCTGCTTTACAAGTTTTGGAAAAGGATCCGTTCATTTTATCGCGTTCTGATGCATATATCGGGGTTCTAATTGATGATTTGATTACAAAAGGCACGCAAGAACCTTATCGTATGTTTACGTCACGTGCAGAATACAGAATTCTACTGCGTCAAGACAATGCAGATGTGCGTTTAACGCCTCTGGCATATGAATTGGGTCTACAAGACGACGGAGCAATGGACCGTGTAAATGCCAAGATGACTGCGGCTAATAAGTTGATTGGATCTCTGCGCAAGGTTGGAGTGGCTCCTGATGTTGCTAATCCCTTGTTGAATGAAATTGGTAGTTCTCCCCTGTCTCAGCAAGTTAAACTTGCAGCAGTTTTAGCGCGTCCTCATGTTACTATGGAGCATGTTTTAGCTATGAGTGAAGAAGTTAAACTCTTGGCGTCTGAGTTACACGTGGAACATCCTGAAGCTGTTGAGCAAGCCGAGATTTTGTTGAAGTATGAGGGCTATATTGCTCGGGAAGAAGAAGTTGCTTTGAAATTGTCAAGACTAGAATCTCTTTCTATTCCTGATACCATTGATTATTATACTTTTAAGTCGTTAAGTACGGAGGCAAAACAAAAGTTGGATGCTGTAAGACCAGTTACTATTGGTCAGGCATCTCGAATTAGTGGAGTTTCCCCTAGCGATATTTCTGTTTTATTGATCCATTTGGGTCGCTAATTGTTTCACGTGGAACATATCAAATTACATAGTTGTCCGTCTTGTAACTCGGAAAAACTTACTGATGGAATGAGTGTCAAAGATCATTTCCTTTCCAAGGAGGTGTTTACACTGACACAGTGTGAGGACTGTTTATTGTTGTTTACAAATCCAAGACCTGACAAAGCGTTAATCAGCGATTATTATAAGTCGGAAGACTATGTTTCGCATAGTTCGAGTAAAAAAGGACTTGTAAATAAAGTTTACAATATTGTTCGGAATGTTACTTTGAATAAGAAGTTTCACTTGATCGAACGTGTTTCTTCTGGTAAGCGATTGCTTGATATTGGTGCTGGTTCTGGTCATTTTGTTGCAAGAATGCGTCAAGGCAATTACGAGGTGACTGGTTTAGAACCGGATCCGGACGCTAGAGCCGTATGTGAAGCGTTGAATGGTCTGCAATTGGAACCATTGGAAAAATTGTATGCTGTTAATCTTGGTACATTTGATGTAGTTACCATGTGGCACGTTCTGGAACATGTATACGATTTACAGGATGATCTCATGCGCATTTCGTCACTGGTTAATGATGGCGGTGTGTTTGTTGTGGCTGTTCCAAATTATAAGTCCTATGATGCTAAATACTATCAAGATTATTGGGCAGCTTATGATGTTCCACGACATTTATATCATTTTGAACCAGCCTCTATCATTCCGATGATCCAGAAATATGGATTTGATCATCTCGAAACACTGCCTATGAAATTTGATAGTTACTATGTTTCTATGTTGAGCGAAAAGTATAAGGGCGGATCGATCTTTCGCGCTTTAAGGATAGGTTGGAAGTCCAATTTGCGTAGTTCAAACGGAAAATGTAGTTCACAGATCTATATTTTCAAGAAAAAGTGATTTTAGAGCCGTTTTAAGCGGCTTTTTTCTTGTTTGACAGGGAAACACCTTGGTATAGTAGTGTTTTGTGTTTAAATTAAGTGAAATATTTAACGAATTTTATTGAAATCTATACAAATTGATGTTTCACGATTAAACGCTTGGTTCAACCCAGTCTCCGTGCTCTTTGATCAAATCAATTAAGGCGTCCACTGCTTCGTCCTCGGATACGTTTTTGCGCACCACCGTTTTTTCTTTGTACAAATGGATCTTTCCAGGTCCAGTTCCCACATAGCCATAATCGGCATCAGCCATTTCTCCTGGTCCGTTTACGATGCAGCCCATGATCCCAATTTTGATTCCTTTCAAGTGTGCTGTTTTAGCGCGGATCTTTGCCGTTGTTTCTTGAAGATCAAATAAGGTGCGACCGCATGATGGGCAGGAAATGTATTCCGTCTTACTAATACGTGTGCGTGTAGCTTGCAAGATTCCAAAGCAAAGGGAATTGATCGCGATGGCGTTCATGTTTGCTGTGATCCAAATTCCGTCTCCAAATCCGTCAATGAAATGGATTCCGGCGTCTGCTCCTGCATAGAGCTGAATGCTTTCGGTGTCTTGTAAATTAGAATAAGCGAAGTGGTGAATGATAGGAGTGTTGTTGTTTTGTTCCGCGAGTTCAAATTGAAATTTGCGGATAACTTGTGTTTTTTGTGGGTTGTTTGTTTGAATTATGTAAGCGCAATTCGCTGTTCTTAAGTTGCTCAAGTCGTAGTTTTGATCGAGATCAATACGAATGAACACTGCTTGATTCGGGATTTCTTTCGCTTCCTCAGGTGTACACAATGGAATGTATTTCTGGTCCTGAGTTTCTTTCCAAGTGTTGTAATCTTGAACGAGTCGAATTGTGCCTGGAATTTCGAATGGTATTTGTTGCGAACCGACATAAACATAATCGGCAGCGAGATCTTGTATGTTCCATTTGTCGAGTTCAACACTGTAATTGTATCCGAACCCAAAAAAGTTAGCTGGGGTTATGTTTGTTTTGTTTGAAAGATCTGCAAAAACAACTGGATGATTCTTTCCGCCAATAGTTAAAAAAGTGTTTGTTTCTCGACGGTCATAGTGGAAAAAGTCCTTTTTATAACTAAAATTACCAGTTTCGTTTAAACGAATATTATCGGAATACTTTTCAGCTAGTTTTTTGGCTACAGGAATTTCAAATTCAGGGTCTTCGGTTAATGATACTCGAATGGTATCTCCAATCCCATCTTCTAATAAAGCACCAATTCCTACAGCAGATTTAATACGACCATCTTCTCCATCTCCAGCTTCAGTTACACCTAAGTGCAAAGGATAATTCATTCCTTGCTTGCGCATTTCAGCAACCAGCAAACGATAGGCTTGAACCATCACAAGTGTGTTACTAGCTTTCATTGAAATTACCAAGTCGTGATAATCGTTCTTGCGACAGATTTCAATGAATTCCATGGCAGATGCTACCATTCCTTCCGGGGTGTCGCCATAACGGCTTAAAATGCGATCTGAGAGCGATCCGTGGTTGGTTCCGATGCGCATGGCTGTTCCCTGTTCCTTGCATAGTTTTACAAGTGGCGTGAACTTTTCTTCGATACGACTTAGCTCCAGTTGGTAGCTGTCATCGGTATAATTGATTTCTTCGAATTTCTTTTTATCGGCGTAATTACCCGGGTTTACGCGAACCTTTTCAATCAACTTGGCCGCAACTTCGGCTGCATTCGGTGTAAAGTGTATGTCAGCAACGAGCGGTGTGTGATACCCGCGCTTGACCAATTCGGCTTTTATTACACCCAAATTCTCCGCTTCTTTTTTACTTGGGGCAGTGAGTCGCACCAATTCGCAACCAGCATCGATCATGCGAATAGATTGTTCAACTGACCCAGCCGTGTCCATGGTGTCCGTTGTGGTCATGGATTGCACACGGATTGGATTGTTTCCACCAATGGCTGTGATTCCAATTTTTACCTCACGTGTTTCAAAACGTTTGCGGTTGAATAAGTCGTCACAAAAAGAAAGATGCGCTGTCATGCGTTTGTTGTTTCAGTAAAATTATGGATTGTTTTTCAGTGAATAGAAGGTCGTCTTCAAATGTTCACAATTCTAAACAAGAATTTGCTGTGCTTTGTTCGTTCTTCACGCCTTGACATAGTATCTTTTTCTGTATTACTTTTAGAAAAAATTCAGCCCATGCATTTAGACACGCTGTTACAGTTTACGGCTACTTTACCCGGCACAGAAGATTCTTTTCCTTTTGATGCCAAGACGCTTGTCCTCAAAGTAGGGGGAAAAATGTATTTGTTGGTAGATGCTGAAAATCCGACGCAAATGAATTTGAAATGTGATCCGGAGCGCGCTATTGAGCTGCGTGAACGATATGACGGTATTCAACCCGGCTATCACATGAACAAAAAACACTGGAACACGGTTGATCTGCAGGGAAGTGTGGATGAAAAATTGATCTTTGAATTGGTTAAACATTCTTACGAATTGGTGTTTGCTAGTTTGCCTAAAAAAGTACGTGATGAGTTTGCGCATTGATAAATACGTGTGGTTTGTGCGTTTGGCAAAAACTCGCACACTGGCTACAGAGCAGATCCAGAAGGGACGCATAAAATTGAATGATGCAAACGTAAAACCATCCAAGGAGATCAAGATTGGTGACACTGTTTCTATTGTCAAGAACAATGCGGTATTCAGTTATAAAGTAAAGGACCTCCTTGACCGTAGAATAGGCGCCAAATTGGTTAGCGATTACTTGATCGACATCACAGATCCGATGGAAGTAGAGAAGTTTAAAACATATCAGGCAGCACAAAGTGTTTACCGGGAATATGGTACGGGTCGACCTTCACGAAAAGACCGTGATCGCATGGATTCCTTCTTCGAATGGTTGGAAGAGGAGGATGTGGATGATTGACGAATTACCAGCCGCCGCCACCTCCGCCACCGCCACCGCCTCCGGAGAAACCGCCACCACCCGAACCGGATGATTTTCCTGGAGGTGTTGAGGCTGAGGAGATCGTTGTGCTGATCTCATTAAAATTCATGTTGTGAATACCATGAGCCATCATACCACCATACCAGAGATGTCCTGTGCTGAACCCGCGTTCCAGTTCTTTTGGATCAAACTGTGCGGTCCATTTGTCAGCTACACCTAAGGCAATCGCATACGGTAAATTTGCCTCATAATGCTCGAAATTCATGCTCGGTGGATTGTTCAAACGAATACGTTCTTTATCTGCGTATTCCATGTACATTTTGAATCCTGCCAGATGATCCATGATCTTTCTACCCAATTCTGTGGGTTGATTGATCAAGTAGGCGAATAAAATGTTTCCGATCAAACCAAGGATGGCGACAAGAACAATTGGCCAAACCGGACCGCCCAGCCACCATCTCAACAATCCCATGGCAACGATCAATAGGAACCAATAAGCAAAGGCCGCACCTTTTTTATTGATGTTTTTGCGGATGTATTTATCACCGGTTTGCTCTCCTAGCTGTGACGTGAATTGATCCATCGTGCTTTTCAGATTAGGATTGTATGTGCGTTCCACAAAATGCACAACGTCTCCATGAGAGAACAGGTCATTCATCAGGTTGCGTTCAGATTCCAATAACGGACGGTGTTTGTCATCGAGTTTCTTTGTGAAAGTATAACTGGTTTTCTTGAACAGTTTACCTTCCTCGCTTTTTTCGATATCCATGTGACCTTTCGTGGCAATTCCAACCAATTCAGCGGTAAACGCTACGTTTGTTTTGCCGTAGTCATTGTGTACATAACAACAAAGACCAGGACTAAATCCACTTGGAGGTCCGTATTGCGGCATGATCGTTCCTGGTTTTGGATCTTTTCCATAGCGCACCCATTGCACAAAGTTGTGCCAGAACAAGGCGATCAAGCCCAATAAACCAATGATAAGCACCAAGTGAGTTTTGATCCAGTACCAAAGTTCTTCACTGGAAGTGGGGTAGTCAATGGCACCCTTGTTCCAACCAACAGCTACAGTTAAGTTTTCTGATGGTGCAAATCCACGTGTAGTTTCGAAGTACATACCGTTCTCCAAAGTATCCACACTAAAATCTTTACCTGCCTGACCGAAGGTGCCCGTGTATCCAGCCCATTGTTTCAATTTTGCGCCTGCAGGAAGTTGGATATTGGCCGATACCGTGTCTATATTGAAGCCCCAACCGTTGCCGTTGATGTTCCAATAAAACTCATCATATTGCTCAAACATGCCTAATACATGATCAACTTCGTAATCAATTACGAACTCGTGGTCACCGTTTTCCAACATCAAGTCTTTACTCCCAATATAAATGCGGATTCCATTGTCCATATCTTCTGTAAAGTATGGCTCGGATTTTCCATCTCGTTGTACGGATAACAACTTGAAATCTACGGTATTCACTCCTCCCTGAAATTCATATTCCAGCGGTAAATCACGGTAAATACCATGAACCATTTGAACGCCTTTACTATGCACTCGAATGTGTTCTGTAATATGCACTTTACGACTTTTTAAAACCTGAATGTCGGCATGAAAGCGGTAAATATGTTCCGTTTTGTACAGATCCGGATTATCGTAATAATCGTCTTGGGCCCAAGAGATTTGGGTGATAATAAATAGCGAGGTGAAAAACCAAAAAAGCTGTTTCATGTCTTAAAAATTTTGGGTAGGTACAAGGCGTTGACCATCTTCAGAAACTGCATAGAATGGTGCCTTTTCAAAATTGAACCAGGAAGCGATCATAGATTGGGGGAACGACTGAATCCGTGTGTTATAAACACGTACAGTGCCGTTGTAAAAACGACGGGCAAAAACCAAATGATCTTCGATCTCTTTTAATTGTTTCATTAACTCCAGAAACGGGCCATTTGCTTTTAGGTCCGGATACGCTTCAACAACCACTTGAAATGCTTGTGTTGCCTTGGTTGTCGCTACATCCAACGACTCTCGTTCACTTGCCGATGAACCAGAGCGCATAGCGGCCACTTCTTCCAAAACATTGGCTTCGTGAGCCGCGTATTGTTTAGCAATTGATACAAGAGATGGGATCAGTTGTTGTCTTTTCAATAGGTGTACGTCGATGTCAGCAAAGGCGCTTTCCACTAAATTCTGGTCACTCACCAGTTTATTCCGCATGGCAATAAGTGAAATTACCACGAGTAGGAGCAAACCTCCAATTATTCCTATCCAAATCATGATTGAAAAATACACGAAATCGGTCAAAGAAGCGCCGCTAAATAAAAAAAAGAACCAGCGATTGGCTCACTCAGAATGTGAAATGATCCCGCTAGGTCTTGTTTCATGTGTAAACTTAGGCGCGAAGGATCTTTTCCAGCGAACGACCTTTAGCCAATTCATCTACCAATTTATCAAGCCAACGGATCTGTTGCATGAGGGGATCAGTGATCTCTTCGATGCGATGACCGCATATCGTTCCCGTTATTTTGTGTGCATTTGGATTTAGAGCAGGCGCCAAGCCGAAGAAAGACTCAAAAGTGGTTTTGTTTTCAATGATTTGTTCCAGATCTTTTTCTGATTAACCAGTTAGCCATGAGATCACCGCATGCAGTTCAGAGACGCTACGACCTTTCTTGTCAATTTTCTTCACATAGTGCGGATAAACGCTAGCGAATGGGGTAGTGTAGATGCGGTGTGACATGATGATGTTATGAACTTATTTTGCCACACTTCTCACATCCCGCTTGTTTCTTGCGTTTTGCAGTTGCCCAAAATCGCCATGCGAGGTAGATTGCTGCCGCCGCTATGGTTACTATGGTAAGAACGATTTGCATCAGGAGAATATGTTAAATACAATAAAGGCTCCTAAATAAGCCATAACACCCATGTATGCTGTTTGGATCAAAGGCCATTTCCAGCTTTTTGTTTCACGTTTCACAACGGCTAAAGTTGCCATACATTGCATCGCAAATACGTAAAAGACTAACAAGGATAAACCGCTGGCCAAACTGTAAGTAGGTTTTCCGTCCGCACGTTTTTCCTTTTTCAAGCGCTCGATCAATGGAGTTGGATCTTCATCTTCTTGGTGCACAGAATAGATCGTTGCCAGGGACCCAACAAATACCTCTCGTGCAGCAAAGGAGGTCAATAAGGAAATGCCGATCTTCCAGTCATAGCCCAAAGGACGGATCACCGGTTCGATCCCTTTGCCCAAATAGCCCATGTAGGAATGCTCTAATTTTGCAGCAGCTACTTCTTCCTGGTAACGCTCAATGGAAATGTTTTTAGAAGCAACTTGCCTCGCGGCGTCTTCCATTTCTGTGCCCGGACCAAAACTTGCCAAGGCCCACAATAAAATCGAGATTGCCACAATGATCTTTCCGGCATCGGTTACGAAGATCTTCACTTTGTTCATGACTTCCAGACCTACATTGCCCCAACGTGGACTTTTATAGGAAGGTAATTCGAGCAGGAAAACACTTAGTTCTTTGGTTTTCAAAAGCTTTTTCAAAACCCAGGCTACAGCTAAAGCACCTATGATTCCAAGTACGTACAGACCGAATAAAACTAGTCCCTGTAAACTAAAGATTCCCAAAAGACGTGTGTTAGGGATCACCAAAGAGATAAGTAGCGTGTACACTGGAATCCGTGCTGAACAGCTGATCAATGGGGCCACGAGTATGGTTGTCAAACGCTCTTTGTGGGAAGCAATGGTGCGGGCTGCCATAATTCCGGGAATAGCACATGCCGCACTGGAGATCAAAGGAACAACGCTTTTCCCGTTCAACCCGAATGGACGCATCAGACGGTCCATCAAGAATACAACACGAGCCATGTAGCCCGTTTCTTCCAAAATACTCAGGGAGAAAAATAACAGTGCGATTTGAGGAACAAACACCAGGACGCCACCAATTCCAGGAACGATCCCCTCAGACAACAGTCGCGTGAAAAGTCCGGGTGGGAGTGTTTCAGAAAGCCATGCAGAAAGGTCGGCAAAGGAACCATCGATCCAATCCATCGGATATGCCGCAAGGGTGAAGACAGATTGGAATATGAACAGGAGTAACAAAAAGAAGATGAGGTAACCCAACACCGGATGCGTCAGGATCCGATCTGCTTTTGAGCGCTTCCCTTTTTCTGTATCTGCCACTTGAACAGCCACTTCAACCAGTTTGCGAATTTCTTGATAACGGCGATTGGTATCTGCAGCTTGGGCAGTCGCGTCATCAATTGCCTCTAATGATTTTTTCCCTACTTCCGCAACATTCAATGGAATTGTGCTGAATGAAGCGATTAAATCTGGTATGCCGGTTCCAATTCGTGCATTGATCCGAACGATTTTTGCACGGTTAAATGCTTGTTGTAATTGGTTTAGATCGATAGAAATATTTCTGCGCGCGGCCACGTCGGTCATGTTCAAAGCCATGATCGTCGGCAGCCCCAAATCGTATAATTGTGAAAAGAGTAGGAGGTTGCGCTCCAAATTAGTGGCATCTACTACGACAACGATCAGATCCGGAAATTCGGCATGTTGTGGATTCGAGATCACATTATAAACAACACGTTCGTCCAAAGATCGCGGGTACACGCTGTAGGTTCCCGGAAAATCTGTGATCGTATAACTTTCGTTATTTGCTTTTAAGATCCCGCTGCTTTTTTCAACGGTAACACCCGGAAAATTCCCAATGTGTTGTTTCAGTCCGGTCAAACGATTGAAGAGCGAGCTTTTACCTGTGTTTGGATTTCCGAATAAGGCGATCTTTTTCATAAGGCATCCGCTACTTCAACATATGCTGCTTCGTCCAAACGCATGGATAGCACATAGCCATCAATGTCCACCGCTATTGGGTCGCCAAACGGCGCTTTGAACAGGACTTCAACAGGTTTTCCGCTGTACAAGCCCATTTCCAACAATTTCGTGTGCAAGGCTCCCTCCTTGATGTTTACCACCAGGCTGCGTTTGTGCAAGGGAAGTTCCGCAAGTGTTTTCATTGGGCTCGTTAAATACAACTTGCAAAAATAAGGATTGACGACCTGTTTTCCCTACCGTAAAAAGGGTATTTTACTCTTCGCGCTTCAGGTCTTCCAGAATTTTCTCCACATCCAGTTCGGTAGCACGCAATTTATCTTTGCAAAATTGGATCAGGACACTGGCACGTTTTACTTTTTCAGATAACTGATCTACTGAAATTTCTCCGTTCTCGATATCGGAAATCAGTTCCTGTAATTCTGTGAATGCTGCTTCGTAGCTGGTATTTTCTGCTTGCTTACTCATAATCTTATCGTTTTACACCTCTAGCCAATTTCCACCCCAACCAAGCCATTGGTAAATAACACAATAATAGATCTACAAAGATTGACCAGATCGGGAAGGGGATTATCATCACCATGGCCAAACCGCCTAACATGAAGAAGAAACCAACCATCCAGGCTAAGTATTGTTTTTTAGAAGCGGAAAATTTGATTGTAAAATAGGCCGCCACTAAAGTTCCCAATGCGTGAGCAAGAAAAGGAAAGATGAAATGTTTGGGTTCCATGAGCGGAAGCGCTTTTGTTAAACCTTCCGGAGTTGTTGGGTCCATGCCTGCTGGAGGTGGAATTATTTTCATTCCCCATTCAACCAAATACATGTTCAAAGCTCCACCGATCAATAATCCGGCTAAAAGTGATAACCCATTGCGCAATACTGGATTCATGCTTGTTCGTTTTTTATAAAATTAGTTTTTTTCTTCTTGTTCAATTCTGGCAGTTAACTTCTGATTTGCCGTTTGAATCTCTATAACCCCGTCTTTCTTCGCTGAATTCGTGGCGCTTAGCACACCGTGTTCATTCCGAACAATCGCGTATCCTCTGTTTAGAACATGAACCGGATCCACCAAATGAATGTATTGCTCCAGACGGTCGATTTGTTGGTGTTGATCTTGTAGTTTTAAAGGTGCTGACCAGCCCAAGCGTTTGGACAGCTCGTTGACATCATTTTTTGCAAGTATTATCCGTCGTTCACTTAGAGAATGCATACGATTGATGAGCTGTGTGATGTTGTTTTTTGCCTTGGTAATCGGCCGCTGACTCATAAATCGTAAATCATTACGATATTGTTGTAAATCTTCGTTTCGACTACGAAGTGCGTAGCGTATTGCGCGATCAAAGGCCTGTGTATTTTCCGCAAACTGACTTTTTTCAGCTTGCAAACGCTGACCCGCAGCACGATGGAACTGGGAATTTGTGCGGTCTTGAATGAACTGTATTTCTCTTAAAAAACGTGTTACAAGTGGCCCGGTTTTTTGACGTAAGGAATCCACCTCATTGTCCAATTCTTCCAAAATGCCGATTAAGAAATAGGCCATGTCACTCGGCGTGATTCCGTTTCGGTAGGCGATCATCTCACAAACGGTTAAATTGGTGCTGTGTCCGATCCCGGTCAGGACGGGCAAAGGAAAAGTAGCGATCGTTTTGGCCAATTCGTAATTGTTGTAGCAATGCATACCGATCTCGCCACCACCACCGCGTATGATCACAACGGCGTCAAAATGATGTTTCACTTTACGAATCCGCTCCAACTGTGCCGAGATGGATTGAATGGCGGCGTCACCCTGTAAGGTGGCTTCGAAAAGAAAGGTGTCGAAATGATAGCGTTTCGGATGTCCGTTCAACAGCGTCACGAAGTCGGAGTATCCTTTACTGTCGGCCTGAGAAATAATTGCGAGGCGTTTAGGAAGTAGCGCCAGTTCCAGCAATTGATTGGCGTTCAGCAAGCCTTCTTTATTCAGTTTCTCAAGTGTTTCCTGACGTTCGCGTTGCAGGGCTCCCAACGTGTAATTCGGGTCGATGTCGATGATCTCCAAACCGATGTTGTAGAGTGGATGGTAAGTGATCTTTACGAGGAACAACAATTCCAATCCATCGCGCAAGGGTTCTTTGACCACTTCGGCGAATCGTTTTTGAATGCGTTCGAATTGCTGTTTCCAAATCGTTCCGCGCATTTCTACCACGATCTGTCCGTCTTCTTTTTGAACCAATTCCGGATAACAGTGGCCTTTGCGGGTTGGATTCAGTTTATGCATTTCTGCGCTTACCCAATAGGTACGCGAATAGCGTTCCGCAATGGTTTTTCGGATCGATTCGGCGACTTGTTTGAGCGTGAAATGCTGGGGAGATTCCATGAAATAAAGTTAGGGATTTTCGAATGAAAACGTTCTCTCATTTTCGAATATGCGCGGTTCTTTTCAACACCGAATGCAGGGCGCCTTTGCTTAAGGTATTCAGGTAGTACGGCTCCAATAACATGCGGATCTCCGTTTCCAATTCCGGGTAGGATTCAGCGATCTTTAATAGTAAACGTAACGCATTGAAACGAATGCCGGGGGCTTGATCCAACTTGCACCAGATCTGCACACAGGCGTCGAATACACGTCCCGACTGCGACTCATTCAGAGCTACCAAACGCAATAAGTGCAAACACTCGCGCTGCTGCCCGCCTGGAAAATGAGGAAGCTGATCGATGAAACGGTCCAATTGTGTGGCTATTACCTGCATGGAAATATCTGAAACACTCCACAACAACCACATCGCACGCCAGGAAAAGTTTGGTTTCGCAGCCAAAGACAATTCCACCAATTCCGAAATCCATTCCGGGTGTTGACGAACATAGGCGATCAGATCATCCTTGTGCAACGAGATCAATTGTTCTTCCAGCGGGGTGTGCATGCTTTTTTGCTGCAAAGTACAAAATTCGTGTTGAACAGCGAGGGGTAAAATTTCACGGTAAAAAGGCAATTTCACCTTTTATGTTTAGTAAGAATTCGAAGCTGTTAAGTCCAGTTTATCCCATTTCGGAAATGGCGACACGATAACTTAAACCACCAATAATCAATCGATTAATTGTTTTTGGAGAAATTGAAACCAATCGAAAATCATCAGGTAAAATTGCCTTTTTACCTTTTTTGTTTAGTACCCGTTTTTCACCAACAACTCAATTCTCCCTTCCTTACCTCACTTACTCCAACCTACCTCAACACGTACCTGTCTTTTTGCTACCTTTGCGCCATGGAAAAAACGAAATTTACCGTCACGGCGGCTTTGCCGTATGCCAACGGACCCCTGCATTTGGGTCACGTAGCAGGAGTGTATCTTCCAGCTGATATCTTCGTGCGTTTCTTGCGTGCCAACAACCACGATGTAGCGTTCATTTGTGGTTCTGATGAACATGGTGCAGCAATTACCCTGCGTGCCAAGAAGGAAGGAATTACTCCGCGCGAGATCGTTGATAAATACAACAAGGTTATTGGCGACTCGTTCCGTGATTTCGGTATCTCTTTCGATATTTTCCACCGTACCTCTGATCCACTGCACATCGATACAGCTCAAGAGTTCTTCAAAGTGCTTGAAAAGAATGGCAAGTTCATCGAGGAAACAACGGAGCAGTATTTCGATGAGGAGTTCCAGCAGTTCTTGGCCGACCGCTACATCACGGGCGATTGTCCGAATTGTGGAAATGCAGGAGCATACGGCGATCAATGTGAAAAATGTGGAACAGCACTTTCACCAACGGATCTTAAAAACCCGATTTCTACACTGAGTGGGAAAACTCCTGTTTTGAAAAGTACTTCGCATTGGTTCTTGCCAATGGACCGCCATGAAGAATGGTTGCGTACTTGGATCAAGGAGGGAATTTTGGATGGCAAGCAACAGCACGACCCGAAAGCGTGGCGCAATCAAGTGATTGGTCAGTGTTTGTCGTGGATCGATGGTGGTTTGCGTCCGCGAGCTATGACACGCGATTTGGACTGGGGTGTTCCGGTTCCACTACCGAATGCGGATGGCAAGGTGTTGTACGTGTGGTTGGATGCGCCGATCGGGTATATCTCCGCTACCAAACAATGGGCTGCCGATAACGGAAAAGACTGGAAAGATTACTGGTGCAACGAAGACCGCAAACTGGTTCACTTCATCGGTAAGGACAATATCGTTTTCCACGCCATTATTTTCCCGATTTTGTTGAAAGATCACGGAGGCTTTATTTTGCCGGATAACGTACCTGCTTACGAGTTTTTGAACCTGGAAGGCGATAAATTTTCTACTTCCCGCAATTGGGCAGTGTGGTTGCACGAATACCTCGAGCGACACCCGGAAAAGATCGATGAGTTGAAGTATACACTTACAGCCATTGCTCCTGAAACGAAAGATGCTGAATTTACCTGGAAGGAATACCAAGCGCGTGTGAACAACGAATTGGCGGATATCCTCGGAAACTTCATCAATCGTGCCTTGGTATTGACACAGAAATACTACGAAGGAGCCGTGCCTGCTTTGGGTGAATTGACTCCAGAAGACGAAGCGGTTTTGGCAGAAATGAAAGCCATTCCGGAGCGCATTGCCAAATTGGTGTACCAATACAAATTGCGCGATGCTCAGGCCGAAGCAATGCAGTTGGCGCGCATCGGGAATAAGTATCTAGCGGACAACGAACCGTGGAAGTTGGTGAAAACCGATCCGAAGCGCGTGGAAACGATCATGCACATTGCCTTGCAAATCACGGCGAACTTAGGATTGGTTTTGGATCCGTTCCTACCGGCTACGGCAGCGAAGATCCGCGGATTCATGCAGATCGAGAATCAGGATTGGAACGCAGCAGGAAGTTTGTTGGTAACGGCAGGACACCGCACAGAAGCGCCAAGCATCTTGTTCCAGAAGATCGACGATGCCTTTGTGGAAGCAGAAGTAGCGCATTTAGAAGCGTCACAGCCTCAAGCTCAAACGAATTACCCGCCACAGAAGGAAGAAACGTCCTTCGACGATTTCACGAAAATGGACATCCGTTTAGGAACCATTGTGGATGCGATCCGCGTACCAAAAGCCGACAAATTGTTGCAGTTGACCGTGAATACGGGCATCGATACGCGCACCATCGTTTCAGGGATTGCGGAACATTACGCACCGGAAGAAGTGATTGGCAAAACGGTAGCCGTACTGATGAATTTGGCTCCGCGAAAGATCCGTGGTGTAGAATCGCAAGGAATGATCCTGATGGCTGAAAATGCCGAAGGACAGTTGAGCTTCATGATCCCGGAAAAAGGCTTCGAAGCCGGCGGTGAGATTCGATAATTCTGTTAGTTCGTCCTTATTTACTGTCGGTTCGATCCGATAATTCTGTCAGTTCGCCCTTATTTACTGTCAGTTCGAGTTTATCTAGCTTGAAAAGATAGGCCTGCCTGTCTCCGCAGGCAGACAGGTGCGAAACGCAGTGGAGCGTATCGAGAACGACAGGGAATTGTTAATCTTTTTACCCATAAAGAACGACAGTAACCTGCTCATTCAATGATCAGTAGCTTCAATAAAAGTGCTCGTTGAATTTGGTTTTTTTATTGAAATATTTTAATTTGCTCCTAACCATAGCTAAATTCACTAACTACGAACCGGAAATCCAACTAACCTATCTCTTTAGTATCTTTGGTAAAGGTGCATAGAAAGTCATACAACAACTTCAAAGGTGTCGCCTTAGCTGTTGGCGTGGTAAATGGCAAAATTGATTACAAAGATAATTTTACCTAATCCTCTTATTTATTTTTGGATTAAATAGTTGTTTTATAGACGATGCAGTACTCAATATTTATCACTTCAGTATTATTAAGCTTTCAAGTTTTAGCACAGCAAGAGATACTTGCAACCGATTCAAATGGGGATCTGTTTTCATATGATTTGGAGAATTGTACAAAATCATTTATTGGTTCTACTAACATCGGTTTCGGAGATATCGCTTTGACAACTAATAATGAACTTTGGGGTGTTGAGAACAGCAATTTGTATCATATCAACAAAACAAATGGCTCAGTTACCTTTATTAATAATATGAGTATTTCTCCCGTTTCTTTAGTAGGATTGGATGACACTACCTTATTAGCAGAATACCAATTGAATTTATATTCGATTAATACGAATACTGCACAGGTGGAGCTTATCGGTTATCTTGGTTACTCTGCCGATGGAGATTTAATTTGGGATGGTGAAACACTATTTATGCTTACACCGTTTATCAAAATTGAATTGAACACCAATTTGAGTCAAATTCTTAAAGTTACACCTATAATCACAACAGTTCCCATTTCTCAGGGCTCTGTATTATTGGGAGATAATTATTATACCCTGGTTTCGTTTAGTGGTAAGGATGTTTATGAAGTCTGTCCATTGGATGGAAGTTACGAACTTATGTGTGAAAACTTAAATATTGATGGTATTCCGGGTGCTGCATCTACGATAAGTGTTATAAACAAGCTGAACACAATTAATGTCTTCACCCCCAATTCAGATGGTCAAAATGATTTTTTTATACCTAATGGAAACGTTGAGAAAATTGAATCAATTACAATTATTAATCGTTGGGGAGAGGAAATTGTTGATTTGAGTTTCCCATTCATATGGGATGGTAAATTGCGGAATGGAGAAGAGACAAGTGAAGGGGTGTATTATTTTATGATAAAATTAAAAGAGGATTGTGTGAAATTGAACTTTGAACAAGGTGTAATTCATTTAATTCGATAATATGAAAAAATATGTTTCTATTTTAATACCCATAACATTCGTTTTAAGCTATCATACATATGGGCAATGGCAATTAAATGGGAATACTGTTGGTTCTGCCTACATCGGAACCAACAACGCGGCATCCTTCCGAATTTTTACTGAAGGGGTTCATTTAGCGTCTTTTACTTATGGGAATTCTATTACGGCTCCTGTGGTCGGAACTGTTGGTGATGGGTTAAGAATCTTTGATGCCACAAATCCATTGACTGGGCCAGGTATTCTTGACCTTTATACTACAACTGGAAATAGAACTCACGTGCAGTTTGCCTTCAATGGTTCAATTAATGGAACTGGTAGTGCGAGTGGGACACGAATGGATTATCTAGCCAACGGCGCCGGATTTTGGTTTAATGCTACGTCAGGAAGAGCTATTTGGAATGTAGGTGGAATTGAAAACGCCAGAATGGGGACTAATGGTTATTGGCATTTTGGTCCTTCTGCGGTTGATGCCGCCAGACGTGTAGAAATTCAGGATAACGCCCAACAATTAAGACTGTCTCGTGCTACTGGACCCGGATTAACGGAGTTTTATGTGCGCCAAATGGTCGATTTCTTATCATGCCAAGTGGAGGGAATACCGGTTTTACTGACGTTGGCGACACTGGCTACAATCCAACTCAACGCATTGATGTGAATGGAACCGCTCGTTTACGCAATGTACCAACAGGTGCTGCAAACTGCTTGTTGATAGGTACGAATAATACCGGAGCTGGTGATGTAACAGTATCCCGATTGGAATTTAACGGTAATGCCACTGATGTCTTGCTTGGAAATGGAACCTTTGGTCCAGCTCCGGTTTCGGCAGGGGTGAATACTGCGGTAAACGGAGCTTGGATTAACTCAGGAGGAGAAATCGAGTGGGGTACCAATCCGTTAATTCATCCTACTACATTGCCTTTGGGCCAGAATAATTTACTTTTTAAAACCTTCGTCAATGAGCCAGGGGTGATAACTTTTGGAGGTGCCACTTTAGGAGGAACTGCTCGCGTAATTGTGAATAACGATATCTACCAAAACGGGTTTATAGTTAACGCAATTTCACCGGTTACAATCCCAATTAAATTCGGTACAATTGTAAATGCGGATAATGCCAACAGATTAACAGCCATTTTTGGGAATGCAAAAACTGGTAGCTCTGTACAAGGGGTATATGGTTTTGCACAAGATGGATTGTACAATACAACTGGCGTACGCGGGGTTGCAACAAGCACCAGTAATCAGTCTACGAATATCGGCGGGGATTTCAATGCCACAGGCGTAACTTTCATTGAAAACATAGGAGCCCGTGGCTATGCAAATGGTTCTGTAAAAAACAACTTCGGAGGAAAATTCAAGGCTGGAGATTCGGGTACTTTATCAATTGGTGTATATGGCGAATGCGCACTTAACAATCCGGCGACAGGTTCGATTGGCTATGCAGGTTATTTTACAGGTATTGTAGTTGAAACACAAGGATCGCTTTGGCCTTCAGACTCAACCCTGAAACATAATGTTACCCCATTGGATGTGGCAAGTGATTCGTTGATGCAATTATTGACACCTGTTTCATATGAATACAATCAAGTTGGCAATGCAGCAAGATTAAATCTTGCCGAAGGGACTAAATTCGGGTTTTTGGCGCAGCAGGTAGAACAATATTTCCCAACAGCAGTAAAGATTGTTACTCACCCAGCAGAATACGATTCCTTAGGGAACGAAATAGCTCCATCATTCCAATACAAAGCCGTAGATATGACGCAGCTCATTCCAGTTATGATGTCTGATTTACAGCGTAAAACGGCTTTAATTCAAAATCAAAGCACCGAAATCAATAATTTAAACACTGAAATTCAAGTGTTAGAATCACAGGTTACCGACCTCAACAACCGCCTTACAAACTTGGAAAATTGCTTGAGTGCTTTGTTGCCAATTTTGTGTCAAATGAACCAAAGTGCTATTCAGGCTAATACGCCTGCAGCACAGGAAGCGGTTCGTCAGAACTTGCAGGTAACTTTGAGCAACAGAAGCACGATCATCTTGGATCAAAACGTTCCAAATCCGTTTGCTGAGCAAACTGTGATCAACTTCTCCATTCCGGCAAGTGTAGTAAAAGCACAAATGCATTTCTACGACGGAAACGATCGCTTGATCCAAACGTTGGAAATCGCAGAACGTGGTTTAGGTGCTGTAACAGTTTTCGGATCTGATCTGAGCTCCGGAACATACACCTACACGCTCGTTGCGGACGGTGCCGTGGTAGCTACCAAGAAAATGATGAAACAATAAATTCACCAAAACCGGGGATGCGGCAGTGTTCCCGGTTATTTCCCCTTCAACTGAAAAAAGCGCTTCACAATGCGTTCCTGGATCTTACGGTTGCGGTTTACGGAGCGCAGGTATTGCACCGATGAACTTAAGGTGTACATTTCGCGGCGCATTTGGCGCTTGATCTGGTTGCGGAGTAAAAAACGGGTTGGGGCGTAAGGTAAACCCAGATTCTTACAGCTGTTCTCTCCTAAAAAATACGCGTTATAACCCAAGTGTATCTTGCGAACCATGCGTTTTTGCCACATAAAGTGTGGGTAATCGGCATGGTTCGGTTCTTCCATAAGTGCTTGTGCCAGTGAAACGGTATCTGCATCAGCTGCCGGTTGGTTCATGGTCCAGAGGTACAAGGAACGAATGGCTTCAGACTCTGTAACTGGAAGCAGGTCGTCAGGAATTCCCAACAAAACGCCCATGTAGCGCCAAAAGTGAAACAATCCGGTAATTTCTTGCGGCGTCGGTGCAAAACCAAAAGCGCGCAATCCGTCCAAATAGACCAAGGAAAAGCCCAAGTTGGTTGCCAACATGTCCCATTGGTTCAAAGGTCGTCCCCAAAGTTCTTTGTTCCAATCGGTTTGCGTTTCGATCATATACCGGGAATAGGCGTGCATCAAACGGGTTTGAAGCGCGTAGCGGTGCATGATCTTTTGTTCGTATGCGTCCGGTCCAACGACCTGGATCCAAAATTCGGTAGTTTCCCGCAAGCGTTTGGCCGCGCCTTTTTTCAACGCTCCGGTATACACCAGGGGTTTGTTGATCGCAGCAGATTCGTACCCTCCCATGAGGCAGTAATTGCGCAAGACCATCAAACCTTTCGAGCCGCTTCGCTGACACAACATACTCCCGAAATCGAGAAGCGTTCGGTCGAACCACTCCGGAACCACCTCCATTTCGGCGATCAGCTGGGCCGTTTGCGGATATTTTTCACGTGGAAAATCAGCGGTAAACGCTTTCTCTAACAGTTTTGTCGCCTCTGGAAAGCCCAATGCTACATAGGTTTCGCGCACTACGGCATCGGCTAAAGTATCTACTTCAAAATAACGCGGAGCCAGTTCTTCCATGGCGCTCAGACTTGGCGTTTCTTCCAATTGCGACAATTGCAATTTTCCACGTCCGGATTCCCAGTAGGGCTGAAAAGAGGGAGAGGGGTATTGAAAGCGAGTGGGTGTCATGGATCAGCGATTGGTATAAATGGGTTGTGCATCAAATATTCCCGACAAATACACATCGTAAGATTCTAGGACTTCCTGACGCTCTTCCGGTGTTTGTCGAACCGGACTGAAAGCAATGAACGGTGGCATTACGGTCATCCCAGCAAAATAGAACATCCCGTGTTGAATTGGAAACAGAATGGTATCCAGATCTCCGTTTTTCCCTCCGTTGTATGCTTGCTTCGGCCCGCCAGTAGTCATGCACAAAAAGGCAGTTTTGTTGGCATAAACTCCCGTGTCATAAACTCCTTTTCCGCCACCATAAACCAATCCCATTGCGAAAACGCGGTCCACCCAACCTTTCAGTATCGCTGGCAAACCAAACCACCATAAAGGAAAGTTGAAAACGAGTACATCGCACCATTCCAAAAGTTCCATGTGTGCTTTTAAGTCATCGGCAAAAGCATCCTGTTGGCAAGCGTGTAATTGCTCGGCCTGATACTTGAAATACGTCGTATCCTGCAGCGTTTTGAAATCGTGCTTGTCACCAACTGGGTTAAAACCCAAGGCGTATAGATCCAACAATTTCACTTCGTTACCCTGGCCTTCAAAAAAAGTGCGGGCTCGTTGTGCCAATGCTGCATTGAACGATTGCGCTTCCGGATGTGCGTGTACGATAAGTATTTTCTTCATGTCGCTAAATTGCCAGACAAAGCTACGCAAATGATCACAACAACTCGTTCGCTAAATTCGCCAACTCAGAACGTTCTCCTTTTTCCAATTTGACGTGCGCAAAAAGCGGCTGTCCTTTCAACTTATCGATGAGGTAAGCCAATCCGTTACTGTATTCGTCCAGGTAAGGCGTATCGATCTGATGTACATCTCCCGTGAATACGATCTTCGTTCCTTCTCCTGCACGTGTGATGATCGTTTTTACCTCGTGTGGTGTTAAGTTCTGCGCCTCGTCTACAATGAACAAGATATTCGATAAACTTCTACCGCGAATGAAGGCAAGTGGAGTGATCAGAATGCGTCCGCTTTCCTCCATTTCAACAATGGCTTTGTGTTTCTTTTCATTTTCACCAAACTGCGATTTGATGAACTTCAAGTTGTCCCACAAAGGCTCCATGTACGGACCGATCTTGTCTTTTGCATCGCCGGGTAAGAAACCAATTTCTTTATTCGAAAGTGGCACAAGCGGTCGCGCAAGAATGATCTGTTGGAAGAGTTTTTGTTGTTCCAAAGCTGCCGCCAGCGCAAGTAAAGTTTTTCCGGTTCCGGCTACACCTTGCAGGGCCACGAGTTTGATGTTGTTGTTCAAAAGCGCATTGACTGCAAAAGCTTGTTCTGCATTTTTTGGTTTGATTCCGGAAGTATATTCCTTTTCAACGCGATTCAAGGTATCTGTAAGTGGATCGTAATAAGCCAAAGATGAGCTCTTACCATTTTTCAGGATGTAATAACCGTTAGCCACTTTATGTGCACCCAGGATTCCGTCTTCTTCGATGCTCCCTTTCAGGAACAAAGTTTTGATCGCATCCGAATCTACACCATCAATGGTCATGGTAGAAGAATGCTGCAATTCCGCATTATCTACTTTACCGGTTTCGTAATCTTCTGCTAAAATACCAAGTGCTTTTGCCTTGATGCGCAGGTTAATGTCCTTTGTAACAAGGATCACATCGCGTTTTCCTTCAGCCTCTTTCAGTGCCAAAGTAGCGTTGATGATCTTGTGGTCGTTCTTATCAGATCCATAGGTAGTTTCCGCATTCACGGTTTTTGGCTGGATATCCAAGAGCACCTTGAAGGAGCCATGTTCTTTCCCCAAAGTGATCCATTGTTGTAGACCGCCATCGCTGGATAGCTTGTCTATGAAACGAATAACTTCTCGTGCGGAGAAATTTTTAGTATCGTTTCCGATCTTGAACTTATCCAATTCCTCCAAAACAGTGATCGGAATGGCTACATCGTGCTTCACAAAATTCATGATCGCATGATGGTCGTGTAACAACACCGAAGTGTCCAACACAAATACTTTAGTTTTCTTCGCCATGGTTATTAGTTTGATGTAAAATACAAGTAATTCCTTTTCTTACTAACGAAAATCAAACCAACTTATTGACAGACGAATTGTGCATAAAAAAAGGGGATCAAAACGACCCCCTTCATATTGCTTATTTCTTACTATTAATGCTGAATGATCAACTTTTTAGAGATCGTTGTTTCGTGCATCATTACTGAAACATGATACAAACCATTGCTCAACTCAGCAGTATTCACTGTTGTAAGACCCGGTTTTAATGATCCTGTGCTTACCACGCGGCCTTCCATATCCAGGATCGTGTAGTTCACTGTTTCACTGTTTTCGTTGTTCATCGTTACGGTCTCATTTGCCGGAGTTGGGTAGATGGAAATGCTATTTTCCAATACTTCTTCCGAAATTCCTTGAGGAGCAGCCAAAGATCCGCGATCTTTATTCGAACGTGTCGTGTTGAAGTCCTGTGCTTTTGCCGTAGAACACATTTGAGGCGCATCAACAACTACGATATAAGTCAATCCATTCTCAGTTGGAGGGGTGTCTGTATACGTGAATAAACTAATAGGCATTGAAGAAACAGGGTTCCAACCATCTAGATCTGTATAGCGATAAATTTCGAAAGATGTGTAGGTAAATCCTTCGTAAGAGTCCCAAGACAAATTGTAATCGCTACCCAATCCTTGGTTGATCACCAAGTGAATGGTTTTGTGGTGTTCGCTGATCTCTGCTTCATTTCCACAGGCATCCACAGAAGAGATCTTGTAACGCCATGAACGAACCGAAGGAGATGCAACTAAGTCATTGTAAATGGATTCATCCGCATACGGAACCTGTCCGATCAACTGATACAATCCAGCTTGCGATGTTTCACGGTAAATGTTGAAATGATCGATGCTCGTAGTCAGTGGTTTTTCCCAAACAACCAAGTTTGTGTTTGTAGAAGTATCTACTGTAACCAAACAGATGCTTGCGGCAATAGGAAGAGATGCTTCTACTTCGGCACTCAATACGGAAACACATCCATTAAGTCCTGTTGCCTCAACGATGTAATTACCTGTTCCAACATTCGTTAAGTCTTGAGTTGTTTGCCCGTTGCTCCATTGGTAAGATTGCACGTTGTTTGAAACATCAACGATCTGAACGCTTCCATTGTTATTACAATCAGATGCAATAATCGTGTCGATAGCGATCATTGGTCCGTTTGAATTGGAGATCGTGATCGGATTCGAAGAAGTACATCCCGCATTGTCTGTTACGAAGCTTGTGTAGTATCCCGCACTTATCGAATTTAACGTGGAAGAGTTTCCTCCTACTGTTGAGCCTTGATCATTTTGCCAAGAGTAAGTAAACGGTTGAGAACCTCCTGAATATTGTACGGTAATACTTCCGTTAGATTGACCACAACCCGGATTTACGAAAGTAGTTGTCAACAAATCGATCGCAGCAGGTTCCAAAACCGAAAAGCTTTGCATAGAAACACACCCTGTGGCATCTGTAACAGTTACTTCGTAAGGACCAGCACTCAAGTTACTCAGATCTTGTGTAGTAGCGCCATTTGACCATGCGTAAGTAAAAGGTCCATTTGCTCCACTTACAGTAATGTCGATAGCACCATTTGTTCCCGAGTTACAGGTGACATTTGTTGCAACACCAGTTAATGTAATTCCATTAGAACCAACAGAGGCAACCCCAACTGAAAGACAGCTATTAGCGTCAGTAACGTTCACGAAATATTGTCCGGGAGCCAAATTGCTGGTAGATGAAGTTGTTGCTCCGTTCGACCAGTAAATGGTGTAGTTTGGAAGGCCTCCGCTAATATTCACAGAAGCAGAACCATTGGCTTGTCCGCAAGCTGCTAAAGTTGTATTTACGGTGAGATCTGGAGTTTGATTGATTGTGATCAATACGGAATCCTTCGCAAAACAACCTTGAGGAGATGTTTTAGAATAAGTAACATAAGCCGTAGTGCTTGGAGAAGGATTAAAAGTAGAAGGAACAAAGAAATTTCCTTGAATTCCTGTTCCGCTCCAGCTACCTCCAGCCGGAGAGGCTTTTCCAATCAAAGAAACAGGGCTTTGGTTTTCACAAACACTTGTTCCTGGTAAATTGAATGTAATAGTAGGACTAGGGAACACTGTAACCGGAGTATAAACCGTTCCAACTGCAACTCCATTCTCTAATAGTGTCCACAACAAGTCTACGGTAGTGGTTGTTGTAACGTCATTAGACCCACTGATTGTCAAATAATAACTTAAGCCGTTTCCATAGGTATTGATAGCAGACTGTGGAATGATACTAGTGTTTTGCGATTGACAAGTCATTGTAATATTCGCCTGACTAAAGTTCGGGTCCAAATTAATTAAAGCCGGATCACCGTTATTGTTGAACGAAGTTCCCTCACAGAATTGCAGTAAATCGAAATCTTCGATGTTTGCCGCACGATTATACTCTTTCACATAACATTTTCCAGCACTGATATATGCAATCACATACACGCCATTTAATGATTCAGCTGCAAGAGATGTAGCCGTTGATGGTGCCAAAGATGTTCCGGAAGTGATCGTTGTAACAGTGGCAGAAGGTGCCATGTCACCCGAAATTTGTTTGAAGTAACAAGTAGTTCCCAAGCGGTAGAAAACAAAGGTGTTTGCTCCCTCAGAAGCGAAATCAAAATCGGTTAATGAGGTTGATGTAGCTACCGTAAGTGTAGAACCAAATGTTGTTCCGTTCCAAGCTTTGTAGTACAATGTTTTGGCACTGTATTGATCAGACAGGTACATCATGGAATAATTCGAAGAATAAAGCCCTTTTTCAAAAACGATCTTCGAAGCATCTGTTCCGTAGATGTAGGTAGAGTTGTTGTGGGTGTTTGTGGTGGTACTACTTAAGGTAATCCCGTAGTCCATGTCCATGTCGTCTTCAAAGACAGAAATCACATTGTTTCCTGTGGTTGACCAAGAACTCAAAGCGGAAAGGTAACCCAGGTTAGTATCGTCTTGAATACCCCCACCTATCATTACCGGAGTAGCGGCCAATTTTACAGTGATCAAGCCCACTGGGTACGTTTGATACTCGCGATTGTAGTAGGTTACAAACAGTTCTAAACCTGCATTGACACTTAATGAATAATCTTTGTTATGGAAAGTCCAGAAATAGGTGCCCACGCTTTGTGCTTGCCAGGTCGTTCCATTGAAAGAATACACTTCCAAAAATTCGTAAGTCGTTGTAGAAATAGTTGTTAATACCTTACAGCCAACAACTGGGTTTTCACCGCGCATGACTAATTGAATTCCGAAGGCGCTCGGACTGGAAATACCAGCTGTCCCAACGAGTTGCCAGGTTTGTGTTGTCTTATTCCATTTTCTACAGCTAATCCGGTTCGCATTATCTGTATCAATGTAAGCCATAAACAGGTCACCAGCTGCAGATATCTCGATATCTACTTCCGTTGCATTGGCAATTCCTGTGGTGCTACCGATGAAATTCCACGGCTGGGCGCTCACAGAAGCAGCCAAAACAAGGGCAATACTTAGTAATAAATTTTTCATGTTCCAGAGGTTTTTTCTTGGGTAAGAAAATGTTGCGTTGCAAAGTAACTAATTAATAATGACTTGTTTTCAAGAATTGCATGATTGGCAGGCTTTTCTGTGTGCATTTCGGACTTAGGTGTATAAATGACAGAAGGGGCGCTCCACTTATGAAGCACCCCTTCTGTCATTTATTGGTTGGTTATTGCTTTACAACTGGTATTGTTTGTTCTTTTCCGACGATTTGCAAGAAGTACATTCCTTTTGCAAATTCTTCCAGATCAACAGTGGTACTTAACCCTTCACAAGTGATCTCTTTCAACAAGATCCCGTTCACGTTGTAAATACCAACGGTTGCATTCAAACCAGCCTCATTTACTTCTACAGTTAATTTATCAGTAAATGGATTCGGATAAACATTCATTTCGATAGATTGCAATTCAGCAACTTGGTTGTTACTTGCTCCTGTTCCCTGGCCAGCGCTGAAAGCACCCTTGTCTTTATTCGATCGAGTCGTGTTAAAATCCTGAGCTTTTTGAGCTGTACACGGAGCCGATAAGACCATTTCAACAAAGTAATCAAGTCCTGTAAGCCCAGTGTTTGTTGCATCGTTAAAGAAGGTAGTTCCAACTGGTACAGAGGGCGCTAAAGGCTCCCAACCTTGTTGATCACTATTTCGCCAAACAACATATTCTGTTGCTGAAGTTGGTCCTTCGTAATCATCCCAGTACACATTCATTGATCCATTCGCCTGAACTTCAATAGCGTTCAAATGCAGTGTTTTATGAGCAACAGAAACCGGTCCCTCAACTCCACAATCGTTAACAGCCGAAATACGGTATCTCCATGAGCGATCCATTGGTGAAGCAACGACATCATTGAACAAAGAAAGGTTTGTAAAATGAACGGTATCGATCCACATAAATGTGCCTGCCACGACATCCTCACGATAAATGTTGTAGTGTGAAATACCACTAAATTCGATCTTATCCCAAATAACCAAATTCGTTGTTGTGGCAGAGTCAACAGTAACCACACAAATATCCTGTCTCAGAGGTGCTCGTGTTCCTACCTGGAACGTTTTCTGTGCATAACACATTTGGTTGTTCCAACCTAGTCCGCTGGTAACTGTAATGGTATAAGAACCTGCTTGTAAGTTGGTGTTATTTACAGAACTGTTTCCGTTGGACCAAGCCCAGCTTTGAGGGAATGACGCTCCACCAGCTGGATCTTGCACGAAATTGATCATGATCGCTCCGTCATTCCCGTTACAAGAAGCATTGATAATGCTATCTTTTATGTCCACCGCTTGGTAATCGTCAATTTGATGTCCAAAAATTGCACTACAGTTGTTTTGGTCAGTGACCTGAACCTCATAGTAACCGTAAGGCACTCCTGTTAGATCTCCAGTAGTTTGACCTTGGCCAATCCAGTTGAAAGTATAAGGACTTTGTCCGCCATTATAGGTTCCATAGATCACTCCGTTTGAAACACCACAATCCGGGTCATAAGTCGTGAAAGTGGCTGTCAATGGTGCTGGCTCTGTCAATTCAAATGCTTCTGTAACCTGACAGTTATTGTTCAGATCAACTACCGTTACCCAATAAGAACCAGGTCCTAGATTGGTAATGTTGTTTGCTGCTGCACCATTCGACCAATATGCCAAATAGTTTGCAGGACCTGCAACTGTGATGCTGATACTTCCATCGTTAGCCCCATGACAAGAGATTGGGTTTACCGTTGGAGAAATATCAATCGATGAGGTTCCTACCCCGGCAAAACCAGTTACGTGACAGCCATATTGATCTGTAACATTATAATAGTACGCTCCTGGATTTAATCCATTGATGGTAGCTGTGTTTTCTCCGGTCGACCATTCAACCGTGAATACAGTTGATGTACCCGGGGTGAAGCTCACAGTTGCTGAACCGTCCGCTAGTCCACATGTTGCCGGATTCACCGTTGTTGCAGCAGTGCCCACGGTGGCAAAAGTATAAGCGGCTGAAGTGTTCACAAAACAACCATTTACATTTACGCGGTATCCAATGATTCCCGCTGGAGAATTTTGGAACAATTCAATTCCATTTAAAGTGGTTTCATTTAGCGGGCTTCCGTTCAATGTGAACTGCCCTTGGTCCACATAACTTACGTAGTTTGTAAGGTCAATAATGTTCTGATTGTTACAAAATACTGGAGATGTGGGTAAGAAGGTAACGTTCGGCGCTGGGCTGGTACCTAATGTTTGAATTGGTAAGCTCACGTTGAAATATCCCCAACCGTCTGTAACTGTCAGTATTAAATTTGAACTCCCTCCACTAGAAAGGTTAGAATAAACTGCAAATTTTGAGATCCCAACACCGCCAACAATTTCGAAACCAACTGGAACAACCTGGATGTTACTCATTACACCATTAAAATCATAAGTACTCGTTACTTTAACGGGTTCCCCATCATTGTCATAGATTTCGAGAGAGCTATAAACAAGGTTTTGTCCTATACAAAGTCCGGAATTTGGAGTTGCAGTTGGAGTGTTCAGGAACGGAACCTGATTCAACACTTTGATCACACCACCGCCGTTGGTGTTTGTAGAACGATAAAATGCACTTAAGTGTTTTGATTGCGCATTGTCCAAACTCAAACGTGCACTGTTCGCATTCAAATAAGGGGCCATTGCTTCGATCTTAGGGCCAAGCGAATCCCATTGATTGGTACCGAGATCTTTCCGATAGACATAGAATTTGTCGTAATTGGCGTTGCCCTGACTAGCAAATTCTGAGATCATGAACACGTATGCCGGATTCTCGAGCATGAAATGATCTGAGTTACCAATTTGAAAACTCAAGGGAGCATCTGTTCCAGCAGTCGCATTTAAATTGTTTGTAGAAATCGTTTTCTCGTAGGCTAAATTATTGTTCAGGTCTTGTAGAACAACAACCGGTGGGTTTTGACCATTACCAGTGAAATGAAATGAAAAGTTTGCAGGAGGCGTTGTACCATTGAAAAATATTGATCCGTTGTTGGATCCTGATGTGTTGTAAGGACCAAACCCGGCAATTGCTCCTTGGTTTGCAACCCCAATTTTATTCACGCCATTTGCCAATCCTAAGAAAACCTTGCTGCTTGAACAATAAAGTTGAATGCCGCTGTAGTACATTGAGTTTAATGGGTTTACTACCGGAGTAACGTTTTGAGAAGTCCAAGTGTTACTTAAAACGTCGTATTCGTTCAAGTAGATTGTGCTACCATTGTCGGTATTCACTACATACATTTTACCATTTCCGGCCGATTTAAACTCCCAATTGGATCCCATCGATATAAAACCGGTTTGTGTTGCCAATCCTGTCACTTGGTTGGTTTGTGGATCAAAAACGTGCATGCGAAATTGATCGAAAGACCAGGTTACGAAGTAAATTTTTCCATTGTATCGTGTTGCCTGAAGTCCATTAGTGCTGAAGGCAGTTCCGTAATTACTTACTTGTACCCACGTGTTGAGATCATTGTCGTAACGAGCAACATCCAAATACCAGCCAACGGAGTCATAGATCTGATATAATTTCCCATCGACCATAACTGCATCAGAGGGGCTCGTAGGGCTATCAAAATCAGGGTTGTTACTCAAGTCTTGCCAAGCATATTGTGCTGAAACAACAGAACTCATTAATAATCCGAATAGTAGTACTAACAGTTTCATTTTCATAAGAATTGATGTGGCCAAAAATATACAATAGAGGCAGTTCATTCTACTTCTATTGTATAGTTGACGAGGATTAATGATTAAATCGCCTAAATCGGGGTGTCTCTATCATTGTTTCACAAAACGTCGCGTCTCTGAACGGTCTCCGATTCGAATCAACAATAAATAGGTTCCAGATTCTAATTGGTCAATATTGATGTTGGACGTCAAACCTGAACTTACATTCGTGCTAACCACTTGTCCTGATAACGTCAGGATTTCCATGTACATCTCATTCGCTTCCAATTGTTCAATTGTCAATTGATTGTGAGCGGGGTTGGGATATACTTCGATAGCGCCCATGTACGTCTCATCAATACTGTTATTCGAATCTCCGGTTCCCTGTCCAGCACTGAAGGCTCCTTTATCTTTATTGGAACGGGTAGTGTTGAAGTCTTGAGCCTTATAAATAACAGCAGTGCAAAGATTGTTCAATTCAAGTTCAACCATGTAATCAAGTCCCGGTTCATTGAATGGAATTGCGTCATTATAAGATATCGCCGTTACAGGAAGCGTTGCTGCCAACACCCATCCACTGGCATCGGTATATCTCCAAAGCTTTTGTTCGTTGTAATCAGTTGTTCCTTCATAGTTGTTCCAACTAATTTGAACACCTGAGCCTGAATTTAAAACATTCAATTGAATGGTACGGTGGGCAGGCGAAATAGGACCTTCAATCTCGCAGCCGTTAACAGCCGAAATACGATAACTCCATGAACGCACGATAGGTGAAGCTACCACATCATTGAACACCGAAAGGTTTGTTGCTTCTACCGTATCAATTTTGATGTATTCTCCGGGTAATGAAGTCTCTCGGTAAATGTTGTAATAAGCAATTCCGAACTGTTGAACAGGTTCCCAAACAACCAAGTTTGTTGTTGTTGCTGAATCTACTGTTACCACGCAAATTGGTTGTAATTCCGGAGCGACGATTGGAATGTTCCAGCCCTTGATCGCTCTACATCCTGTATTCGCAACGGTAAGTGTACAGATATAATTTGCAGGTGCTAAGTTCGCAATGTCTTCCGTAGTTGCGCCATTTGACCATTGAATTGATTCAATCGGGTCTGCAGTCCAAAGCCAAGGAGATACATCAATAGCACCAATATTAGAACCACATGTCGTTGGAGTAATTGTTCCGTAAAGATCAGCAGAATTATTCTCACTCATGTAGAATGTCTTGATCGTTTGACATCCGTTTTGATCTGTGATCGTTGCTGAATACATCCCAAATGGTACGTTGTTTACTATCGTTCCTAAGTCTCCTGTTGACCATGAAACGGAATAAGGTGTCACACCACCGGTTAGGTTGATGACCTCCATGATTCCATCTGCAAGGCCACAGTTTGGAAAAATGTAATTGGTTTCAGCAGTTAATATTTCTGGTTCAGAGACTACAAAAGTTTTTGTTATCACACAACTTGAAGCATCTGAAATCTGAACCGTGTAGGCTCCAGCTTCTAAGTTTGTGATTGAAGCAGTGCTGTGTCCAGAACTCCACAAATAAGTGATTGGAGCAACCAAACCTGTAGGTGTTACAGAGATTGATCCGTTGCTTTGACCGAAGCATTGGACTGCCTGAATAACCGCCGTAGCATCAGCGCCTGTAAGGCCTACTTCAAATACAACGGTTTTGACACATTGATTTGCGTCCTCTAATGTATATGTGTACTGTCCAGCGCTCAAATTGGTAACAGAAGAAACATCTAAGTCACCAGTGCTCCATTGTTGATAATTGTAAGGAGTTAAACCACCAGTGATCGACACGGCAGCAGATCCATTACTTGCGCCGCAAGATGCTGGAGTAGTTGAAACAGAAACAGCTGGACCGGCATGAGTAATAATTACCACATCAGAGCTCATCCAACATCCATTTACTGTGGTCTCATAGCTTAGGAATTCATATTGGTCTTGAATGAACGGGCTGTTATCCGTATCAAATTCTCCATTTGGGAATGATTGTTCGAGCGCGTTGCTGAAGAAGCTTCCGCCTGCAGGCGTCACGTAATCATTAAAATTGATCACACCGTTTCCAGAACAAATATGTAAGGTGTCATCTATCCATTGTGGTGACCCCGGGTTGATGATCGTAACAGCTGGCATTACGTATTGTATCGTGTCGAAACCATCTGTTATATAAAGCGTTAACGTAAATGTTCCGGATGTACCCACAGGACCTGCAATGTAAAAATCTTGCACTGTTCCATTCGATTGATTTAGACCAACATAAAGAGATGCAGGATCACATGCTAAGGTATTATCTGATGTAATTGAAAAGATGTTGATATTGTCGTAGTTTGCATCCGAAATACTTACATTGGAAAATATTGTGCTGTATGCGTTATTACAAACGGTTCCTTGCGTAATTGATCCCGGTAAAACAGCCGGTGCGTCATTTGAAAGATAGAACTTGCGGTTCACTGAGTTATTATCAAAATAAGAAACACCAACACGCGAACCAAAAGCTGAATAACCCATACGGTAGCCAGAAGCTTGGGTTGCAATTCCATTGAAAGTGAAATCACCAATCGTATCGGTAGCAAAGGTGTTTAAATCTTCTTTGATAACCATTAGATCTTGAACCGCACTCGATCCGTCATACAACACCCCAAAATGGTAAAGACCATCGATTTCTGATAGAGTTACAGGGGGTTCGTAAGAGGTGGAAACAAAGGTAGTAATGGACTGTGAAACTGAGGTGCCCGTCAAATCGTAAGTAAAGCGCATGTTTGTTCCTGTTACACGCGTATTAATTGAAATATTATTCGCAACGGTGTTATATCCTATCATTACTTCTTGTGCCGAAGTTGTAGAAGTCCCGGGAACAATTCCCAAACTGCTGTTGTCATAAGTATACGCCGTTGACATATCACTCGGCACTTTCAATAAATACAAGTTGTGGCTGGTCTCAAACCCACTGAACGCAACGAAAACCGTGTCAAATCGCTCTACCATGTCAAATGTGTTAACATTTGCACCACCCGCCGGAATTGTTAATGATGTGGTGGCTGAATTACTCAAATCGATTTGTGTCAAAATGGTGTTTACCATGGATATGTCACGGTGTAATAAATAAGCATGGGTCGCCCCTGCAGAAACCACAAAATCGTATTTCGTATTGCTGTTGTAGTTTGTGATGAAATTTGCTGCTAATTGATTGACCGTTCCACCACTAATTTTGAAGATCTTGAACAAAGGTTGAGGAGTGGGATCAGCTGTTTTTACAGAAAAATAAATGTCATTTCCTATTTTATGTGAATTGATCTGCTGAAAACCGCCGTATACTAATTCTTGATATACGGGTGTCCAGGCTCCTCCAATAAATTGATCAACATATAAATAGTAATCGGTACCGTTGAATTGAATATATGCACTATAGACCTTGCCATCATCACTTAACATGATGTTACCGGAACCCGCAGTTACAGTGCCACTGCTAGGGTTTGCCGGAGTGCTGGGAATCTCTTTGAATAATGTTTGTGAGAATCCTGAAATAGAAATCAAGAAACCAAACAAAAGGGGCAAGTGTTTCATAGTGATCAATTGTTTGAATGCAAATCTAGTGAATAGCATCTAATTTTCAGATAATTATATATTACCATTGAATGAATGGTTGTGTTCAATGAGTCGATTGTCAGGTCTGATCAAGCAAATAAGGCGCGCAAAACTTCATCAATCCGTGAGCATTGAATGAGTTCGATCTGATAATTGGCAGCATCAATTCCTTTGTTGTAACTCGAAACGATGATTTTCTCAAAGCCCAATTTTTCAGCCTCACGGATGCGTAGATCAATGCGGTTTACTGGGCGGATCTCACCTGAAAGCCCCACCTCTGCTGAACAACAGATCTGTCGGGATATCGCTAAGTCAGCATTACTTGAAAGCACAGCGGCTACTACCGCTAGATCAATGGCCGGATCATCCACGCGAATTCCTCCGGCAATGTTTAAGAACACATCTTTTGCGCCTAGTTTGAAACCGCATCGCTTCTCCATAACCGCCAATAACATGTTCAATCTGCGTAAATCGAATCCAGTTGATGAACGCTGAGGAGTTCCATACGCTGCAGTGCTCACCAAAGCTTGTACTTCGATCAATAAGGGACGGACTCCTTCCAAGGTTGCAGCAATCGCCACACCGCTTAATCCGGTGTCACCACTCGATATCAATATTTCTGAAGGGTTTTCAACGGCTCTTAATCCACTTCCGGCCATTTCGTAGATTCCAAGTTCGTTGGTGCTTCCAAAGCGATTTTTCATTCCGCGCAACAAACGATAAACATGATGTTGATCCCCCTCAAATTGAAGTACTGCATCCACCATGTGTTCCAGTACTTTTGGGCCGGCTAAACTTCCTTCTTTCGTGATATGTCCGATAATAAAAACGGGAATTTCTGTCATTTTCGCATAACGCAGTAGTTGAGCTGTACACTCGCGGATTTGAGAAATACTCCCGGGGGCACTTTCAATTTGAGAACTAAACAACGTTTGAATGGAATCGATGATCAGGAGGTTCGGAGAAGTTTCTTCTGCTTGCTTGAAGATGTTTTGGATGTTTGTTTCTGTCAAAATGAAACATTCCTTGTTGTGTTCACCAATTCGCTCTGCACGCATTTTGATCTGCTGTTCACTTTCTTCTCCGGAAACATAGAGTACTTTCATGTGAACTTGAACCGCCAATTGCAACAGCAAGGTAGATTTTCCGATTCCCGGTTCGCCTCCAAAAAGGATTAATGAGCCCGGAACAATCCCTCCACCCAAAACCCTGTTGATCTCAGGATCTGGTAAAACAATGCGACGTTGACCATTCGTTTCTATAGTTTGAAGCGCCTGTGCCTTGGCTGTTCTTCCGGATGAGGTAGAAAAGGCGACGATCTGTGGCAACTGTTTCTCTACCAATTCTTCCACAAACGTATTCCATTCGCCACAACTTGGACATTTTCCTAACCATTTCGGGGCTTCATACCCACAATTTTGACAAAAAAATGCTGTTTTTACCTTGGCCATGGTTCACTGAATGTTTGCTTTTACGAATGTACAACTTTAATCTATTGACAAAAAAAAGACCGCAACGATTTCGCTGCGGTCTTCTGAATCATTAAGTTTTCTTATTATTTCACAATGAACGATTTCGTTGCACGTCCAAGTGTTGTATCTAAAGTCACAAAATAAACTCCTTTTGCCAAGCCCGTAATACTTACTTGCTCATTCATTTCTGAAGTTTCCATTTGTTTCAACACCTGACCAGCAGCGGATAAGACCGTGATCGTTTTTGCTCCTTCGATATCGCCTAATGCAATTGTCAAATCTTTATCCGTTGGGTTCGGATAGATGCTCCATTTTTCTCCTAATAGATCAGTCAATCCGGCACCTGACAAACAGAATGTAAATTCGATCGAGTCACCAAAATCAACATTGTTTTGATCGATTTCTGCCAAAACTTGGTTACTTGCGTCCGTCAATTGGAATGAACCTGAAATTGAACACCAAGTACTGCTTGCCATTCCATCACCGTAGTCATCGTAGAACGTCAATTTATAACATCCCTCAGATAAACAGTACGAGTTATTTACTGTTGTTCCACTTGCGGTTTGTGTGTATGGCCCACCATTATAGAATACTGTTGCACCTGTAGTATCGCGAATAAACCAAGTTACTTCGTCGCCATAACAGTCTGTATTCAATGCAAAGTCTACCGTTAAAGCATTCACGATGGTTGTGAAAGATGAGCTGGTAACATCATTCCCCGCGTTCATATCTGCACTTCCGTTAGCAGAAGTAATCTGTGCACTGAATGTATGTGCACCACCTGCCAAAGTTTGAGATGGCAAGTTGATCACGGCTGTTTGGTATTGAGCCAAGTTTCCAGACCAGTTGTAAACCAATCCGGTAGAGCCATCGTAGCCGTAGTTGATCACGGCTTGAGTCAAAGGATCAGAACCGCTGTTGATGATGGTAATGCTTGGAGTTACACTGGCAGCACAGATCGTACCGGATACACCTTGCGGTGAATTTAGTCCCGCGTCTAACGAAACACCCGGGCCTGATGGATCTACACCATCGATCTCTGTAGCACCGGAATTACTTGGATCTAACCAATATTTCAATTGTGTAGCATTTGTTCCGCCACCCAACCATGAAGTGTAGATTTTTCCGTACTCGTCTGATAATTGACTTGCACCACATGCTGAAGCACCTCCGTGCAATTGACCAACAACGCGGTGGTTTTGATCAAACAAAGGAGAACCTGAAGAACCTCCCTCTGTTACCCCGTCGTCCCAACTCGTAACTCCCCAGTGGCTGTTTGCCGGAGATGAGCCAAATGTGGTCGAGATCAAAGGCGTGTTTTCAAAAGAGATTTTTTTTATGTCGCCTGAAGGATGGTGAATACCAACCGCAGATGTTGCCGGGGTATTCGTTGCGTTCCACCCATTGTAGTATACTCCCCAAGCTGGGTCCGGCGCAGCATTCAATTCCGTTAACGTGAAATCTGAAGGTGCATAATTTGCACGTAATACACCACCATTTACGTTCATGTTAGTTGGACCATTGTTACTTGTTCCATTTGCTGTTGCACAAATCGCATTTGCAGCTGTACGTTCCCAACGGAAACGGAAGACCCATCCACCCGGTGAAGTTCCACAGTGATTCGCAGAAAGGAAATACGGTATGATTGTTCCAGAGGTATTGTTAATCAATGATCCTGTACAGAAACCGCCGCCATTCATCATCATGGCAACTGAATTGCGTTGGTTTTCCCAACCAGCACTAATTGGACAGTTCACGTCATAGTTACAGTCGCCTGAATCACCGATAGCTTTCAGCTCTTCTTCTAAATCGATGTAACCGTGAACAACAGTGCCTAAAGTAAGAATAGATGTCCCTGCCTCGTTAGCCGGCTCCACCAATTCGATCACCAAAACGTCGTCATGGATTAATTCAGTTCCCAACATGTTGTTAATGTTGTTGTTCAAACTGGTATGCGCACCAACAAATTCTGTTTTGTTGCCATCGAACAAATACATGCGGGCATTGGAAGACAACTTGAACTGAGAAAAGATCAGATTGATTGAATAGGCACCGTCTGATTGAATCGTCAATTGGCGCAACACATCCCCATTTGGTAAGATGGTTACATCTGCTGTTTGCATGACGTTAATATCCACAGTCATTTCTTTACCAAAGCGCATGTTTTTTTCCAAAGATGTTGCTCTGCGTTGATATTCATTTGCCGCTTCTGTGGCATTATCAACCGGTTCCATGTAAACCGTTTTTTTACTTACACCTACCTTTTCTTTCCATGAAATAGGTGTTCCTAATTGCTGAACTTGTGCATCCAATTGAAATGCAGCAAGTAATAGGGCAACAGCGAGTATTCGTTTTTTCATAAGTTATAATTGGAGCGTTATTGCTTTACTACACGTTTAATGCTGCATCCTCTTGGAGGAGTAACAGCTTGTTTTACCGGATTTCCACCCAAATATTCTTGGATGGCATTCAATAGGAACGGCTCGTCTTGTTTGCGCTTTCCGTCAACAGTATTGTCAATTGCTCCGGTGTAGATCAGTTTCATTTCTTTATCAAAAACATACACATGTGGTGTTGTTTTCGCGCCACATGCATCGGCAAGTTCGTGTTGGTTGTCAGTTACATACGGCATTACGTAACCCTTTTCAGCTGCACGTTTTTTCATTGCCTCCAACGAGTCGTCACCACCTCTTTTGGCTTCATTCGAATTCACTAAAACAAAGCCCATCTTTACTGCAGATGCGCGATTCGCCAAAAGGTTGTATTGACCTTCCCAGCCAACAAAATTGTCACTACCCACAACAAACGGACAAGTATTACATGAAAAAACGACCACAATACCATTTTCTTGTTTGAGATCATTCAGACTGTATTCCTTTCCGTCTACAGCCATCATTTTACGATCGGCCAATGGTGCAACATCACCAATGCTTAACGTTTTTAGTTCTTCCACCGGAAGCACAAAGGCCATCGCGCTTATTGCAACTAAAAATAAAAAGCCAATTGTTCGTTTCATTTGCTTGAGCGGTTTAAAAATATACTTGATAAAATGTAACTTTATCCGTCTTTCTTATTTTGGAAAGCACAAGTTACCTTTTATTCGCGAGATGATGAAATTTACCGGTTTACTTTTTTTATTGATCAGTGGAATGCTGCGGGCGCAATCTTTTACGCTGCCTGAGCAAGAAAAGACCTATTATGATGTGGTAGAGTGGAAAGGTGTCGGTGCTTTGGTTTTAAGTAAGATTCCAACTGAACCTCGCGCTCAGGTTAAGGTTACGATGGTACAAGGTGAGGGAAAAAGTACCTGGGAACAAGTGTTCAACCCCATGGTTGAGGAGGTGTATTACATTGCTGAAGAAGGAGGAAAATATGTGTATTTCTTGGAAAGTTTAGAGCCAAAATCAGGGAAGATTTTCTTTCATCAAGTGAGCATTGCCGGCAATGTAAAATCTACTAATACTGTGTTCAAGCCAGCGCTGGACAAATTGGGAAAATACAACCTGGAGGATATGACTGTGGTTGACATCTTGAATACCGACAAGTCCTTGGTTTATTTGTTCCGTCATGAAAACAAAGAAAAAAAGACGTATTCTACCATTGCTGTAAGTATGACGCACCACAACTTCTTGTGTTACGCGACATTGATTTCTGAAAATGTTGCAGCATCTTCAAAGATCGAAGACATGGTTTCTTGGTACGTGGCTGGTGAAAATGCGGAGAATATCGTTTACGCTGCCCGCACACATGCGTCCAAAGGTTCTGGCTGGAATGTAAAGGAAGTATCCCCAAAAGGTGTAGAAGTGAATACGTTTACAATTTCTAACAAAGGATTGAATTTCATGGAACACAGTCGCGTTGGTTTTGGCAGACGTGGAAGCGCCTTGCTAAATCGAGTTGAGCCATTAGAAAAAGGAACTCTGATCTATGCAAATGGTCATTACTATGTTTCGGGTATTGAGTTGAATGGAACAAATGCTTCTTTGACAACCTATGTTTGGGAAAACGACAAGTGGAACAAAGTGGCAAGTTCACCTTTGAAAAACTATCAAGCCAAAAAGGGTATTAGCATGGGATATATGCCTACAAAAGAAGGAATCGGACTATTTGTAAAACAACAAGTAGGTGAGGGACATTTCCATTATTTCAATAATACTGAAGGAACGATCGGGTCTAATATTCAACAACAAACCAGTAATCCAAGCCGAATGCTCAATGCGGAAAATCCTGCTAATTTTGTGGTCGCTTTGACGGACAAATGGTTGTGGTTGGATCGCAAACAATTCCCGGTAAAAGGCATCTTAAACTTAGCATATACGCAACGATGATAATTGGCATTTGTGGTGGTAGTGGTTCAGGTAAAACAACCTTGTTAAAACGGTTGGCGACCCGATTCGGTGAATGGAAACCTACGGTCTTCTCTATGGACAACTATTACCTGCCTATCGAAGATCAGTATCGGGATGAGAATGGTGAAGTGAACTTCGACCTTCCGACGGCTTTGGATAAAGTACAGCTGGTTCAAGATTTACGTCGTTTAAAGAATGGCGAGTCAATTGAGGTTAAAGAATACCATTTTAACGCTCCTCCTGGAAAGAATGTGTTGATTACTCTGGATCCATCTGAGATAATTATTGTGGAGGGATTGTTTCTGTTTGAATACCGTGAGGTGCGCGAAATGCTCGATTTTTCCATCTTCATGGACGTTGATCCTCAAGTGCAACTCGATCGACGCTTATACCGCGATCAGGAAACCAGAGGTTATTCTCGCGAAGCCATCCTGTATCAGTGGAATAACCACGTTCTTCCATGTTTTGAAAAATTCTTGTTACCTTACAAGGATGAAGCGGACTTTTTGTTCAATAATGATCATCAAGCAGATCAAGAATTTGAACGACTATTGGAAGTCCTCGTTCCAAGAATGTCATGGTTGAGCGTGTAAGATCAGTTCTCATTAAATATGCACATGGTTGGGCCTTTTTGGCTGTGCTTTTGGTATTGTTGGGACTCAAGATCTCTATTGAACCATCTAAGCGCAACTACCTCAACACCTTTCAAGATGCTTTTTATGAGCAGGAGCGTCAACTGGATCGACTGAGTAATGCCCTTAAGAAAGATTGGCGGTCGCTTGATGAAAATGCATTTGCTGAAAAGTACAAACCGAGAAATACGCCCTTTTTTGTTTCTATCTATCGGAATGATTCCTTAATCTATTGGAACAACAACGAACTACCAATCAATGCATTTGCTGATCTGCATTTTCCATCAGAAGGATTGACGCAACTCCAAAATGGTTGGTATTACAGTCAGCTTTCCAAAATAGGATCAGTCGTCATTGTGTCTAGTTTTGGAATACAAAGGACCTATCCTTATGAGAATGATCAGTTAAAGAACACTTTTTTCGCGCCTTTTCCGCAAGCCAAAGCCCTGATTGGATTCAATAAAACGGATGAGCATGTGGTGAAAAATCTAAAGGGCGAATCGCTGTTTCAATTGGAATTAGACACAACAAAAAACAAAGATCACTCACAGGTTCTGATGTTTTTCCTGATTCTTCTGAGTATTGTTATTGTTTGGCACTTTCTGCTAAGTAGATCACAAAAATGGTGGTGGCGTGCTCTTGTCGCTGGACTCGTTCTGTTATTTGCCTTCGTTTCTAACTCCGTCAACGTCTTTGCTTGGATGAGCAACGCAGAACTCTTTGATTCGCAGCTCTTAGCCTTGAATGAATGGATTCCAAATTTGGGTGAGTTGATATTCAAAGCCTTATTGTTTGCGCTTTTCATGCTGAGCATACTCGGTATCAAATGGAAAAAACCGAACCAAATACTGCTTTTTCTTTCGGGAGCGATCATACCGGCAGGAATTCTTATCATGCCTCGGTTGGCCATATCCTTGATCGAGAACAGCACGATTCCTTTAGAGTTAAGTACCATCTTAGAGTTGAATCAATTCACGTTCTATGTACTTGCCTTGCTGTTTTCAGGAGTAGGGCTTTTTGGTTATATGCTCCATCTGTTGTTCAAGCAATGGTGCGCTTTACAAGTCAGATCCATCGATCTTGTCTTTGTCACTTGGTTGCTCATTACGGCGTTTACGCAGTTTCAGATGGGCATTGTCTCTTGGGATGTCCTATTGTGGCCATCATTACTCGTCATTCTAATCTATGCTATTCATAGATTAGATCGGGGTTCGTGGACTTTTACTGCGAATTTACTTGCCCTGCTTATTGCAGCAGCAGCAACGGCTGTAAACATTCAAAAGGAATGGGGGAAGAAGGAACGTCAAGAGCGTGAATTGTATGCGAATGAATTGGCAGATAATCGCGATATAACGGCGGAAATGGAATTTATCCTGGCGCGCGAGAAATTGAATGAAGAGGTCTATTTGAATCGCCTTTTTAATGTGGATGAACAGCCAACGTTCAACGAGCTGAAGGAGGCCATGGAGAGAAGGATCTTCAATGGATATTGGGAACGATTTGATATTGACCTTTATTATTTCCGCTCCTTTGTAAATTCAACGATGAATGGTTTTAGTGAACGTGAATTTGAGGAGTTGATCGAAGCGCACGGGGATCGATCAGATATTGACAGTAACCTTTATTTCATTCGAGATTTTACGAGCCAGTTTAGTTATGTTTTCAGACATCAAATCGTCAGTAAGAACGGAGAGGTTGTTCCGATCTATGGAACCTTGAAATCGAAGAAAATTCCGGAAGAGATTGGGTTTCCGCGCTTACTCATTTCGCAACAGGCAAACGTGTTCGAGTCCTTGGAAGCGTATTCAATTGCAAAATATTACAAAGGGCGATTGATCACGAATTATGGCGACTACAGCTATCCTATCCGTCTTGCACGTCTTTTCCGAGGAAATAAGTCAGATCAATTTTGGTTCGAATCAGATGGATACAGTCATTTCGTATTAAGAAAATCGCCGGAAGATGCCATTGTACTTTCTCGCGAAGTGCCTACAATTCTTAGCTTGATCACTACAATTGCGTTCTTATTGGTTGGAACAGGAGCAGTTTTCGCGGTAGTTGTATTCGCAAGAATGCGATTTATACGAAAGGGCCAATCAAGGAACATTCCATTGGCAACACGTATCCAGTTGGTAATGATTGGTTTGGTGTTCGTATCACTTCTAGGATTCAGTGTAGGGTCGAGTAGGTTTGTGAACGACCAGTATGGGGATTATACCAATGATATTATTCGAGAAAAGATACGTTCCGTGAATCGGGAAGGCTTGCAATGGTTTGAAAAGAACGCAGATAGTTCAGTTGTATGGACGAGAGATGAATTGGCCTATCAATTGCGAAATTGGTCACAGATTTTCATTACTGATCTGAATGTGTATAGCGTAGACGGTCATTTGATAGCTTCATCACGTCCTAAGATCTACAACATTGGGTTATTGGGTGAACAAATGGATCCAGATGCTATGATAGCGCTAAGGCAAGAAAAGCGATCCGAGTTCATACACGAAGAGTTTATTGGAAATTTGTCTTATCTATCGGCATACGTTCCGGTGATCAATAAGAACGGCCAAATGTTGGGCTTTTTGAATCTACAGCATTTTGATCAACAGAATGTGTTCGAGGCACAAGTTCAGCGCTTCTTCATGGCGATTGTGAATGTATTCATGCTCTTGTTGGTCTTATCCATTATTGGGGCAATTGTCGTTTCAAATTGGATAACCTCACCGCTACGTTTAGTGCGTAGAAGTTTTGCGAATGTTGCTTTAGGAAAACGAAACCAACCTATCGTTTACAATAGCACGGATGAAATCGGAGAGTTGGTTGCCGAATACAACAATAAGATCAAAGAAATTGAAGCAGCTGCGAAACAATTAGCCCAAACCGAGCGTGAATCCGCATGGCGTGAAATGGCGAAACAAGTCGCACATGAGATCAAGAATCCGTTGACTCCAATGAAGTTGAGTGTTCAACAATTGCAGCGCGTGTTCGATCCAAATGATCCTAAAGCGAAAGAAAAATTACAAAAAGTTTCCTTGTCTATTATCGAACAAATCGATGCACTGACGCACATTGCAAATGCCTTTTCTTCATTTGCCAAGTTGCCGCAGCCGCATATGGAACACATTGATCTGATCGAGTTGTTGCGTTCGATTGATGCGCTGTATGGTGCTAATCAAGAAATTGATTGGGAATGTGATTTCAATCAGGAGGATTCCTGTTTGGTGAATGGCGACAGGGACATGTTATTACGTGTTCTAAATAACGTTGTCACCAATGGTATCCAGGCAGTTCCATTCGATAGAAAGGCAAACATTCGTTTAGTGTTTAAAACGACTGGGGATGAAGCTATTGTTGATATCATTGATAACGGTTCAGGGATTCCTGAAGATCAATTGCAACGCATTTTTGAACCTTATTTTACCACCAAAAGTACAGGCACTGGTTTGGGTTTGGCTATGGTTAGACAAATCTTAGAAAGTCACGGTGGAAATATTTCAGTAAATGCTACCTCGGTAAAGGGCACGGTGATCAGAATTGTTTTACCACGGGTTTAGCGTGTTGAACCGTGAAATGTGTTGCTGGGTTTAAAGAGGTGTTTTTCTGAGCGTTTGGAGGGTTATCCGTTCGTTTGATTACTTGGTTTTGACGGAATTTCTTAATAAGGACCTGGAATTTCACGATCAACTTAGTCAAGTATCGTCAAAATCTTTGTTCCATTTCTCGTGACAAATACCTTGTAGATATAAGATTACATAAAAAAACCCCGGTTGCGCGAGCAACCGGGGTTAAGACGTTTGAGTTATCTAACGATTATTTTGTAACAACTACGTTGAAACGGCTAGAAGTACCATTAGCATACTCCAAAGAGAATACATAAGTACCAGCGTTCATTCCAGCTACGTTAGTTGTAAATTGACCGTTGTTAATTTTAACTGAACCAGTAGATACTGTACGACCAGCCAAATCAGTTACTGTCAATGTAGCATCTCCAGATACGTTCACTTTAACAGTGATCACATCTTTAGATGGGTTTGGATATGCAGCAGCTTCAACCAAGTTCTCGTTTACATTCAAATCCGTTGCAGTGTGCAAAGCCAAAGATGGAGAAATTCCAAATCCGATTGACCAAGTTGTTCCGTCGTTACGCAATGGGAAACGTAGCAAGTCATCTTGAGATACATTGTAATCGTAAACATCTGCAGTAGAGAATGCCAAGTACAATTTAGGCTCGAATGAATTCAAACAGATCAAGTAAGTTTGATCGTCGTTAAAACGGTAGTAAGGAGCACCAGTGTTTGCATCTTCAATTGGAATAAAGATAGTAGTTTCTTCATCTTCACCTGGGAATACGTAAGAACCAGTAGCAACTTCGTTCAAAGCATCGAATGTTCCGTTCGTTTGTGTGATGTCTGCATCGTTCCACTCGTAGATAGAAAGAGCAACTTCAAAACCAGTCAAATCAACTGTTGCAGTATCAGCTACACCAATCGCAAAACCTCCGAAGTAAGCTCCGTCAGTAGCAACGCGGCTAGCATTTGCATCTTTCAATGCCATACAAGACTCGAATTGAGAAGTAGGCAATGTGTTTGCGCGGTAGTAACCATCAACGTGAACAGTAGTCGCAGTATCTTCGTGAACCAAAGACCACAAGTTACCCAAGTTGAAAGTATAAGATGAAACGTTATCAGCAGCAAACTGATCAGTTACCCCGTAAGTTACATTGTAAGAAACAACGTACTCACCAGCTTGGTAAGTAGCTAATGCTAAAGCTGGAGTAGTAAAGTAAGCTGAATCACCAGAGAAGATATCTGCTGGAGTAGAAGTTTGGCTGTATACTTGAACACCGTCACGAGTAACTACAGTGTTAACAGCAACACCAGTTTGGTCGTTTTGTCCATAATTGTAAACCCATGCTCCGAAAGGAACTGTAAGGTCAGCCGCGTTTTGCGCCAAAGCCAATGGCTTTGCACCAAACTCTGCACGCAACACTTTGTTGTCGAATACAGATACATCATCACCGAAGTAACCAGTTTTGTCACCGATGAAAGCAACAACGTCATCACCATTGTTCATAGCGTTAACGATAGCATCACCAGTAGAAGCTTGAACAAACACAACTGGAATAGTAACAGAAGCTCCTTCAGTACCACCATTCATGTTTACCAAAGTCTCGTCACGGTTCCAAATAATAACCGCAACTGCACCTGCGTTTTGTGCGTTCAATGCTTTCACACCGAATCCACAAGATCCACGACGGATCAACGCAATTTTACCAGTCAAATCGTTCATTGTAGAACCACTACATCCGTAAGCAGAAGAGTCGATTCCGTAGCTGTCGATTCCAGGTGTACCATCATCAACAAGCATTACAGTGTCAAGTACTTGAACACCTGCCAAGTTAGCTAGGCCCCAAGAAGAACCGTCACCATTACTGGTAAAGTCATAGAACCCTCCAATGCTAGCAGGAGCTTCAACGTTGAAGATAACCTGAGACATTGCAGAGAATCCTGTCAATACCAATCCTAAAGAAAGTATTAGTTTTCTCATAACATAAGTAAATTTAAAGATGGGTTAAAGATACGGAAATGAATTGTCAAATTCCAAATTATATATCAAGGTAAATTTTGGGGTAAGGTAAAGATTACTTGATATTTGGCTAAAAAAGAAAAGCCCGCTGGGATAATCCGGCGGGCTTTAATCTTTATTAAGTGTACGCTTATTCTGCTGTAACCATTGCTTTCAAGAACTCGCGGTTCATACGTGCAATGTTCTCCAAAGAGATTCCTTTCGGACACTCTACCTCGCATGCTCCAGTGTTCGTACAGTTTCCGAATCCTTCTTCGTCCATCTGCTTTACCATGTTCAATACGCGGTTTTGAGCCTCCACTTTTCCTTGAGGTAATAACGCCAACTGTGATACTTTCGCAGAAACGAATAGCATCGCAGAAGCGTTTTTACATGTTGCAACGCATGCTCCACATCCAATGCATGTAGCTGCTTCGAAAGCTTTGTCTGCATCTGCTTTTGGAACTGGAATTGCATTTGCATCCATTGTACGACCAGAAGTGTTCACCGAAACGAATCCTCCGGCTTGCATGATACGGTCAAATGCTGAACGATCCACTACCAAGTCTTTGATCACCGGGAATGCCTTCGCTCTCCATGGTTCAACATAAATGGTTTCACCATCCTTGAATTTACGCATGTGCAACTGACATGTCGTTACACCGCGGTCTGGACCGTGCGCTTCTCCGTTAATGTACAAGGAACACATACCGCAAATACCCTCACGACAGTCGTGATCGAATGCGATTGGTTCTTTGCGCTCGTTTACCAATTGCTCATTCAATTGGTCCAACATTTCCAAGAAGGAACTGTCTGTAGAAACGTTATCCAATTTGTACGTTTCCATACTTCCCTTAGCATTGGCGTTTTTCTGACGCCAGATCTTTAGGTTAATATTGATAGTTTTTGATGCCATATTGAATATTTTTATTTAACCGGTACCGCTGGTATGCGATGCATCGCATACCAACTAACCGTCAATTATTTATAATTTCTCGCTGCGATCTTAATGAATTCGTAATTCAAAGCTTCCTTGTGCAAGTTAGAATCTTTCGCATTCATTCCTTTGTACTCCCAAGCGGCTACATACTTGTAGTTCTCATCATCGCGAAGTGTTTCTCCTTCTGCATCTTGATATTCTTCACGGAAGTGACCACCACAAGATTCGTTGCGCTCCAAAGCGTCACGTGCCATCAATTGACCCAATTCCATGAAGTCAGCAACGCGA
>CAYLJB010000008.1:37662-55682 GCA_964383785.1 uncultured Fluviicola sp. | reverse complement strand
ATTAGTTTTACTCCGGCAAACTTCCCTCCTGCTTTCGTTTATACGTGTCACAAGTAAATGGGATCATTGGACTCCTACTGAATCTCAAGTAACTTCAGTTACCTTGCGGGTCTGTTGGGAAATAATACATTTGTAAACAATAAAAAAAACAATAAAGTACCTATGAGTGCAGAAAAAGTTAAATGTTTGATCATTGGTTCCGGTCCGGCCGGATATACAGCTGCAATTTATGCTGCACGCGCTGAAATGAAACCGGTTATGTATCAAGGAATGCAACCGGGAGGTCAATTGACCACTACGAATGAAGTTGAAAATTTCCCAGGTTACCCAGATGGCATTTCTGGTCCTGAAATGATGGTCCAATTGGAAGCTCAAGCAAAACGCTTCGAAACAGATATTCGTTCAGGGTTTATTTCGAAAGTTGATTTCTCTGGTCCAGTTCACAAATGTTGGACAGAGGACGGACATGAGATTCATGCGGATACTGTGATCATTTCAACAGGTGCTTCTGCAAAATATTTGGGCCTACCGTCAGAGCAACATTATCTATCTATTGGTGGTGGAGTTTCTGCATGTGCTGTATGTGATGGATTCTTTTACCGCGGACAAGAAACGATCATCGTTGGTGCTGGTGACTCGGCTTGTGAGGAAGCACATTACCTTTCTAAATTGTGTACTAAAGTTACTATGTTGGTGCGTACTGAGAAATTCCGTGCTTCGAAGATCATGGAAGAACGTGTTCGCAACACGCCAAACATTACTATTCTTCACAATACTGAAACAGTAGAGGTATTAGGAGATGGAAATGGAGTAACAGGTGCTCATGTTAAGAATAACGTAACCGGTGAAGAAACCGTAATTCCTGCTACCGGATTCTTTGTAGCGATCGGTCACAAACCGAATACAGATATTTTCAAGGATTTCATTGATCTGGACGAAACTGGTTACATCAAATATGCACAACCAGGAACTTCTAAAACAAATGTACCGGGTGTTTTTGTAGCTGGTGATGCTGCCGATAAAAATTATCGTCAAGCAATTACTGCCGCTGGAACAGGATGCATGGCAGCTTTAGATGCGGAGCGCTACTTGGCTGCTTTAGGACATTAATCTGAATATTATTTATCGAAATCCCGATAGCGAAAGTTGTCGGGATTTTTTTTGTTTTCATTCCTAATAATCACACGGTACTTTGTAAAAGACTATTTTATTTTCGAAATAAAAAAACCGAGGAATCTGGCAATCCTCGGTTCATTTGTTACCAGTGGTGTGGCTGATAACGTTCTCTTCATTTGCTTATGTTACACCTATTTCTTAGCTTTTATCGAAGACAACCCCGAAGCGTTTTCTCTAACTTCAATAGGACTCCCGTAATAATTTAAATCGCTCTTACCACTAACTTCTGCATCCAATAACTTTGTCACATGAACAACGGCATCACTGGTTCCTGTAACCTCAATATCTAAGGTTTCAGCAACACAATCTTTTGCTTTCAATTCACTGTCTCCTGAAACCTCAGCTTCAATTTTCATAACAGATCCACTCATTTTTATGGTAGATTGTCCAGAAATTTCTAATTCTAAATCTGAACTTGTGATCGAAAGTTCAGCACTAGACATACCACTGATTTCTAAGTCCATTTTCGTGCATTTACCTGAATAATCAAATGAAGATTGACCTGAAACTTCTGCTTCTAATAAGGCTACGTCTCCTGAAAATTGACACTTTGAAAACCCATTGATTTCAATTTCGATGTCTTTTGAAATTATTGGTGTATTCATGATCATTTTACAAAATCCGTTCAATTCAAGATCTTTGAGTTCTACGACCGTGATGATAATTGCACTAGGATCGTTTTCTTGGATGCCAGTGATTTCCAATTTGCCGTCCTCAATGTCGATTGAAACTTCAGTTGAATCCAAGGTTGTGGTAACGCTACATGCTGAACCTTGAACCAGTGTGAAACAAGTAGAGCCGCTAGCTTCAATTCGTGTAAATGATTCATTGTCGATAATTTGATGTAAAGCAGGAGTTGCCAATGGTTCCAGCTTCTGTGGGAAATTCATTGGGATTTGTGCTCTCAATGGATTCAAGTAAACAAAATCTTCTTGATCGGGTGCTGTTTTCACAGGTAGGATGAAAGGTTGAGCCTGATCTTTTACATTTTCAGTTTGTTCTGTCGGTTTTTGACTTACATGATATCGTTCTTTTTCTTTAATGTTTTGATGTTCAATAGTTGATGGCTCGCTCAATGTTACTACCGCAACCACACCTATTCCTGTAATACTTGCTAAAATACTTGTCATAATCACCCATTTTTTAATAAAAAATACTTTCAAAGTTGCAGCTAAACCAATACCAGCTGCCGAAGTAGCAATCCATTTATTCACATCGGCTGTACTCGTTTCCAAAGGAGTTTTACGAGCTGCATCAAAAAGCGCTGTCAATTTATCTTCCGTCATACGCTGTTACTTTTTGTTCCAATTCTGCCATAGACAAAATTTGAACTAAGGTTTTCCTTCCTCGACTCAGTCTTTGTTTAACTGCATCTTCTGTGCATTCGTGTATATGTGCAATTTCTTTCACACTAAATCCGGAAAGTTCATAAAGTACCAAGCTTTCTCGTTGAATTTCGGGTAAGAGGGACAATGCCGTATACAACTGCTCGTGTTCAAATTGTTTTTCGGATATATTCTGAACTGTTAATTCGTTGGCTACTAAATTCCCATCATCCGTCAATATGGCTCGATTTTTTTTGCTGGCATTTGATAATAAACGAATTGCTATTCCAAACAAATAATACAAGAATGTGTCAGAATGTTGAACTTTATCAAACTTTTCATAAGCCACCACTAAAGTGTCATGCATCAAGTCTTTAAAGTCCATTTCACCAAAAACACGTGCTTTACAGAAACGCTCGAATCGGGCATGCACCGGCTCGTAATACGTCATGAAAAGCATTTTCTTGTTATCCATTGTTTGGTCTCTAATGGGTATATGTCATGAAAATTATAAAGGTGACAAAGTCGAAAATAAAATTATTGTATAAGGCAAATTTTCATTCTAGTTATGGTTCGAAGAATGTTAAAGTACAAACAATCAAAAAGACTTGTATTCGAAACGAGAAATAGTAAGAGGTTGATTTATCTAAAGTAATACTGGCAAATCTCGTTGAGTAAGCTACTAGTTACCTCACGGTTTTTTCCAACATCGGCACAAAGCTGAAGTTTCCAAAAACTTCCTCCTTGTATTCATTAGATGAGATCTTGGTAATGCGATGCATTTCCTGAACGTCACCCTCTCCTACCGGAATTACCATGATTCCGCCTTCTTTCAGTTGTTCCATTAATTTTTGAGGAATGAAAGGAGCTCCACAAGTCACTAAAATTCGATCAAATGGCGCAAACGTAGCTTTTCCTTCATATCCATCTCCGTAAAACAATTTCGGTGTATAACCAAGCTGGTCGATCAATGGTTTTGCTTTGATGAACAACTCTTTTTGACGTTCAATAGAGAAGACTTTCATACCTAAGGCACACAAAATGGAAGTCTGAAATCCGGATCCTGTACCAATTTCCAAGACCTTCATCCCCTTTTCCAATTGCAATAACGCTGTTTGAAAAGCAACGGTGTATGGATGAGAAATGGTTTGTCCTGCACCAATTTGGAAGGCTACATTCGAATAGGCTTGTTTCTCAAAAGCAAGATCTAAAAAGAAATGGCGTGGAACCTGATCAAAGGCGGTTAAAATGCGTTCATCAGTAATTCCTTTTGATCGCAATTCGTCGATCAACTGTTTGCGCATTCCCTTGTGTTTGTACGTATCTTGCATGGGACAAAAATACAGGCATTTTAGGCAATATTTAGGTAGGGTGATCAAATATCTTTCTACAGTGAATTGTGTATATTTGGAACGCTATTAAACGAATTAACATGGCTATTGATCCAAAAGAACTGGAATTCAACAAGAACGAAGACGAAATGCGCCTGAAGATCTCCAAAATGGAGCAGGAATTAGCAAAAATCTACAAAGGAGGAGGCGAAAAACGAATCGCTGCTTTGCACGAAAAAGGTAAAATGACCGCTCGCGAACGCATCGAAATGCTTTTGGATCCCAACACCCCACGATTCGAAGTTGGTGCTTTTGCTGGTTACGGTATGTACAAAGAACATGGCGGCTGTCCTTCCGGAGGCGTTGTAGTGATGATTGGATACGTTTCAAAAAAGCAATGTATTGTAGTTGCAAACGACGCAACCGTTAAAGCGGGTGCATGGTTTCCAATTACAGGAAAGAAGAACTTGAGAGCGCAAGAAATTGCGATGGAAAATAAATTGCCGATCATCTATTTGGTGGATTCAGCAGGAGTTTATTTGCCAATGCAAGATGAAATTTTCCCAGATAAAGAACATTTCGGTCGTATTTTCAGAAACAATGCGATCATGAGCTCAATGGGTATCACCCAAATTGCGGCTGTAATGGGAAGCTGTGTTGCAGGAGGCGCATACTTGCCAATTATGTCCGACGAAAGTTTGATCGTTGACAAAACAGGAACGATCTTCTTGGCCGGGTCTTATTTGGTGAAGGCAGCAATCGGAGAAACGATCGATAACGAAACCTTGGGCGGGGCAACAACGCATACGGAGATTTCCGGAGTGTGTGATTATAAAGTTGCTGATGATAAGGAATGTTTGCAAACGATCCGCAAAATGATGGGTCAGATCGGTGCCATGGAGACTGCTGGATTTGACCGTATCGAATCTGTTGAGCCGAAAAGATCCTTGAAAGATGTTTATGGCATTTTGCCAGCAGACCGCGCAAAGCCCTATTCGATGCGTGATTTGTTGGATTGTATCGTGGATCAGGATAGTATGACGGAGTACAAAGCCGACTACGGGAAAACAATGATCTGTGCTTATGCGCGAATTGATGGTTGGAGTGTTGGTATTGTAGCGAATAACCGTGAATTGAGTAAAAATTCAAAAGGAGAAATGCAGTTTGGAGGCGTGATCTACAATGACTCTGCTGATAAAGCGGCGCGTTTTATCATGAATTGCAACCAAAAGAACATTCCGTTAGTATTCTTCCATGACGTTTCCGGATTTATGGTTGGATCGAAGTCTGAGCACGCGGGAATCATTAAGGATGGAGCTAAGTTGGTGAATGCTATGTCCAATAGTGTTGTACCAAAATTCTCTGTAGTTGTAGGAAATTCATACGGAGCAGGTAATTATGCAATGTGTGGAAAAGCTTACGATCCTCGATTGATCGTTGGTTGGCCAACAGCTGAAGTGGCTGTAATGTCAGGAGCCTCAGCAGCAAAAACCTTGTTACAGATCGAGGTGGCTTCCTTGAAAGCACGCGGAGAAGAAATTACTCCTGAGCGCGAAGCTGAATTGTTCAATACGATCAAAGCGCGTTACGACGAGCAAATTTCTCCTTACTATGCTGCTTCACGTTTGTGGTTAGATGCGATAATCGATCCGGCAAAAACACGCGAGTTCTTGTCGCAGGGAATCGCCATGGCAAATCATAAAAAGGCTGAAAAAGCTTATAATGTAGGTGTTATACAAACTTGATGAATTGAAACAAGTAGGAATAACACGTTTCTACTTTTCAAATTTCAACTATTAATTTTCAATTAAAAAAATATGCATTTAGACTGGCAATTTAAACCGTATAAAGAGCTGACCTTAAATGAGTTTCATGATATTATCGCTTTGAGGCTGAAGGCTTTCGTTGTAGAGCAAAATTGCTCGTATTTGGATCTTGACGGAAAAGACAAGAAAGCGTATCATTTGATCTTACGCGATGGTAAAGGTGATGTGATCGCGACGGCACGTATCCTCCACCCTGGTTTGGCTTACGACGAAGTTGCAATTGGCCGTGTGGTTTTGGATCCTGCATTTCGTGGTACAGGAGTCGGTCTGGAGTTGATGGATCGTTGCATCAAGTTTGTTTATGAAGAATTTGGTGTAGTTCCGATCAAGATCTCGGCACAAAAACACTTGGAATCCTTTTACAATAAGAATGGATTTGTTTCTACCGGAAAGGAGTACTTCGAAGATGAAATTCCGCATGTAGAGATGATAAAAATACCAGCATAATGACTAAGAACATTTTATATGTAAGTTTGTCAGCATTGGCGCTGACGGCTTGTAAACCGGCAGTAACGCCTGATGTTTCTCCTAGCTCGGACAACAAGAATCCGGGACTATCTTCCATTAGTGTGGATTACATGGATCAATCGGTGCGTCCACAAGATGATTTTTTCCAATTTTCAAATGGGACTTGGTGTAAGAATAATCCTGTTCCGGATGTTGAGTCACGCTGGGGATCCTTCAATGAGTTGGACAAACGAAACAAGGAGATCTTATTGGAATTGTTGAAAAACAGTTCTATGAAGAACGGAACTGCTGGCAGTCAGGATCAAATTCTGGGCGATTTCTTTACTTCGTTTACGGATATGGAGACGCGCAATTCAAAAGGTAACGAGCCGCTTAAGTTGAAATTAGCTGCTTTAGATCAGTTGAAATCGAGAGACGACGTTTCCAGAACCTTGGCGGAACAACACAAAGTAGGCATGCGTTCTCTTTTCGGTTTTGGAGTTGGTCAAGACCTGAAACAAGTGGATCGCAATACGGTTTACATCGGACAAGGAGGATTGGGATTGCCAAACAGAGATTATTATTTCAAGGAGAACAAAGCTGAAATTAGAACGGCTTACCAATCGTATATCGAGCGCATGTACACGCTTTTGGGAAATGCACCTGAAACGTCGAGCGCATTCGCAAAAATGGTTTATGACTTTGAGTTGCGTTTGGCTGGATCAATGATGGCTCCCGAAGAAGCTCGCTTACCGGAGAAGACGTACAATAAGAAAACGTATACCGAAGCACGACAATTGTTTCCAAGTTTTGATTTTGAAAATTACCTGATCACACTTGGTGCACAAGCTTTTGATACGATCATTGTATCACAACCGGATCATTTGGTGAACATCAATGACATGATGAAGGAAGTTCCAATGGAAAATTGGATTGCGTATTTGAAATGGAAAACGATCAATCACTACGCCCCGGCCCTAAGTGAGGAATTTGTAAATGCTCATTTCAAATTCTATGGCGGTGTATTAAGTGGTAAGAAAGAAATGAAACCAATTACTGACCGTGCGATTGACGAAATTACAGGTCAGCCAATCGGCGAGTTGTTGGGTAAAGCATTCGTAGAAAGAACCTATTCTCAAAATGCGCACAAGCGTGTAAATGAAATGGTGGACAACCTTTTGAAGGCTTTTCAAGAGCGCATCAACGGCTTGGATTGGATGTCACCGGAAACGAAAGCAGAAGCGTTGACAAAGTTGAATGCGATTGGTCGTAAATTGGGTTATCCTGATGAATGGCGCGATTTCTCCAAATTGCAGATCAAAAAGGATGATTATCTGGCTAACCTTGATAATTTGGCAAAGTTTGAAACTGCTGAAGAATTAGGTAAACTATACAAACCGGTTAACCGTAAAGAATGGGGAATGCCGGCGCACATGGTAAATGCATATTACCATCCGTTACTGAATGAGATCGCCTTCCCTGCCGGAATCATGCAGCCTCCTTTCTTTGATGAGAATGCTGAGGATGCAGTTAATTATGGTCGTATTGGAATGGTAATTGGTCACGAGTTTACGCACGGTTTTGACGATAATGGATCTAAATTCGCGGCAGACGGTTCGTTTACGAATTGGTGGAAAGAAACGGACCGTAAGTTGTTTGAAGAACGCACAAAAACTTTGGGTGAGACGTATTCCAATTTCTGTCCGCTTTCTGATCATTGCGTTAACGCAGATTTGACCATGGGTGAAAATATTGCTGATTTAGGTGGGTTGACAATGGCATTCTATGCGTACAAGATGACCGATGAGTATAAGAGTGGAAAATTGGTAAATGGCTATACTCCTGCTCAGCGTTTCTTTATTGCGTATGCGCAGTTGTGGAAGATCAACTACACAGAACAAGAATTGAAAAATCGAATTGCTACGGACCCCCATTCGCCGGGAATGTATCGTGTAAATGGTCCATTGAAGAACTGTCCTGAGTTTTTCGAAGCTTTCGGTATCAAGGAAGGCGATCCAATGCGCAATCCAAGCTCAAAGGTTGCTAAGATCTGGTAAACGGACTTTAAAGAATAAAAGAAGGCTGCTCCAATTGGGCAGCCTTTTTGTTAGTTCAAATTAACAAGCACTCGCTTGTGTTTCATTTTTTTTACCTCCAGGGATTTACTGTAATTTAACAGTTGGTTAATGACTGCAGCTGAGGGATTAACTGAGGCATTGTTTTCTTCCTGTTGCATGTTGTTAAAGTATTTTTTTACCATAGGCTTAAATAACGTCGTTTTCGATAATAACGCCCCAGTATTTAAATTAGTATGTAAAAAGAAAAATAAAATCTATATCAATAATAACAGGCTCTTTTTGTAGATTTAGAAAAAAAAAGATACGATGAATTTGGATTACTTGATCTATGCCGGAATAGGCTTGGTATTAGTTGTTTTTAGTTTTGTAACGGTACAACAGGGAACCATTGCCGTTGTAACGATGTTTGGTAAATATCGTCGAATTTTACAACCCGGACTGAATGTGCGCATTCCGTTTTTGGAGCGCGTAAATAACCGCGTTTCTATTCAGAACCGTGCTATTGAAATGGAGTTCCAAGCGATCACACAGGATCAGGCGAATGTGTATTTTAAAGCCATGTTGGTTTATTCTGTTCTTGATTCTCAAGAGGAAACAATCAAGAATGTTGCCTTTAAATTTGTTGACCAACGCAGCTTTATTCAAGCTTTGGTGAGAACCATTGAAGGATCTGTCAGAGGGTTTGTAGCGACGAAAAAGCAAGCGGAGATTTTGTTGCTGCGTCGAGAGATCGTAGATGATGTGAAGGAATCATTGGACAACACTTTGGAAAGCTGGGGATTCCATTTGATCGATTTGCAGTTGAATGATATTACGTTTGATGCAGAAATTACTACTTCTATGGCGAAAGTGGTTGCATCGAATAACTTAAAGGCTGCAGCAGAAAATGAAGGTCAGGCATTATTAATCACCAAAACAAAAGCGGCCGAAGCTGAAGGAAATGCGATCAAAATTGCTGCTCAAGCTGAAAAGGAAGCTTTGCAATTGAAAGGACAAGGTGTGGCTTTGTTCCGCGAAGAAGTGGCAAAAGGTATGAGCGAAGCGGCAGAGCAAATGAAAGCTGCGAACTTGGATACATCATTGATCTTATTCTCGATGTGGACAGAAGCTGTGAAGGAATTTGCTGAAAAAGGTCAAGGAAATGTGATCTTCTTGGATGGCTCCGTTGAAGGTATGGACAAATCCGTCAAGCAAATGATGGCAAACGATATGTTGAAGAAATAATGATTGGCTCCTTAGGGAGCCTTTTTTATGCGTGTATATTATATCAATGGACTGGGTGTAGATTCCTCCGTATTCAAGGAATTGCATGTTTCTGGAATTGATCCTGTGTTTTTAGAATGGTTACCACTTCATGGTTCAGAGACTATGACGAGTTACGCACGCAAAATGATTGAGCATTACAGAATTCCGTCAAAAGGATTTGTAGTGGGCTTGTCTTTTGGTGGTATGCTAGCTCAGGAAATGCAAGCAATACTTCCAGATCTCCGAGTTGTTCTTATTTCGAGTAGTTACGGCAAAAATGGATTCCCTTGGTATTTAAAATGGTTTCTTTTCTTGAGGATTTATCGATTGATTCCTGGCATCTTTATATCGAAAACTAATTTTATCAGTAATTGGCTGTTCGGAGTAGAAACAACTCGTGATCGAAATACTTTAAAAGAGCTTTTTCAGAAGATGAACAGTATTCAAGTGAAACGGATGATTCACTGCATTGCTACCTGGAATCCAAGCCCCGCTCTTATCTCTAGTTCTATTCACGGTGAAAAAGATCGCTTGTTATATCCGCAAAAAGATGCAGTAGATTTAATTTCCAGTGCTGGGCATTTTGCTGTATTTACTCACGCAGATGAAGTTTCCAATAAACTTCAACAAAGATTGGGAGAATTAATATCCTCCCCAGAATCTGCGTAGGAACCACTCGGCAGAAAACAACAAGATCAATAAAGCAAATAACCATTTCCAATCGATCATTGCGGTGTAGCCCATGTCGGCGAATTGCAGCGTGGCGATATCTTTTCGTTTTTCCAATTCTTTAATCAACGAACGATAAGCGCTAATTGGATAAAATGAACCCTTGGATTGTTTCGTCAATTGGCTTAAGACACCGAAGTCAGCACGTGTTTCCAACATTTCCAATGCAACATCCTCTACCACAAATATTCCCGTTTTCTTATAGGTTTTGCCTTTGTGTTTCGCAATTGCCGTCCAGGTATATGAACCCGGTTCCAATTGACCGATATTGTTCAAATAGAAATTGGAGTTTGGCGAGAATTCAGAGGTGAAGCGCTCCCCTCCTTTTTTCTGGTAACTGAAATTGATCTCTGGTGTAGTGATCAGCTCCATGGCATCGTTGTAGAATTCGGCTTTTATCTCGATTGTTTCTGTTGTCAGAAAGCGCTTTGGCAGTGTGATGCGGAAAGGTTCATTACTCCCTTTCACTGTGAGGTATTGCACCGTTTTTTGTACAAATTCTCGGAAACCATTGATCGATTGTTTGGCCACGAATTCTTTCATTTTCCATCGCCAAATTCCCTCACCTAGTAGCACTCCTGATCGAATTTGCTGCTTTTCGGAAAAGTACATCAATGGATCCTTTTTCTGGATGTTTCCAATACGCTGTGTTAGCACAACGGAAGCATTCCCAGGTAACTGAATTGCTCCAAAACGACAGCGCAACGGCGGGTATATTTTCGTCGCATCTGTAAATTCTTTGGTAAATTCAAAAGCGTTGAATCCTTCATTTGCAGTCGGATAGATGTCTTCCTGTTGGCCGTTTTGAGCGATCTTGAATCCCAGATTATAGTTCGTAATTACTGAAGGTTGAGTAGTTGGCCCGGCAATGAACCAAACCGGGATCTTTCTTCTTTGAATTTCATTGAACAAGGCAGGATTAGGCTTTAAACCGTTCTCGTACCAAATGATCAGATTAGGTGTTTTCTTTGAAAGACTATAACTACTAGTAAGCGCAGATTCAACCGTAGCTTGTTCATCCTCTTCTAAAATTGAACGGATGGCTGCTATATCCGGGTGTGGTCCGGATGACAAACACAAAATGTACTGTTTGTTGTCAACGATCTCTACGTATCCCGTTTGTTGATTGTTCTTTGTGGTAAATTCATTCGCAAGTGCTTTGGCCGCAACGGTGTATCTGTGGAAACCTTTGTTTTTCGCGTTCACGGAAAATGTAACCACATGCTGATCACTAGCGCCATTGCCGTTTTGAAGACTCTTTTGTTGGATTACTTTTCCATCTTCTAACAACTGAATGGAGATCTGTTTTCCTGGTAGTCGATTACTCTCTATGGTCGCTTCAATTGGGAACTGATTGTTTACAAAAGCAACTTCATTTGTTTGGATCGAGCGAACGATCACATCGCGTTGTGTGGTTGTATCGCCCGTACCTAGACAAAAAATAGGTGTCATTTCGATACGTTCTGCCTCATACATCGGGTGATTCCCTTTGTTATAGATTCCGTCTGAAATCAATACGACTCCACCAATGTTGCGGTTGAAGTAAAGTTCATTGATCGTTTTGAAGCCTGCAGCAAGATCTGATTCTTTTTCTGTAAAGAAGAGCTTATTAAAAAGCGCAGGTTGCTCACCGATTTTCCAGTCTACGAATTCAAAGCGATCTTCATAGGCTTCCTTCAATTCATTTTGAAAGGAGGTGATTTGTTGTTTTAGACGAACTGAATCGGTTCCGTTTTTCATGGAGCCAGATTGGTCAATAAGTGTAACGAAAAGCGGTTTCTCTTTCCGATAATTCGTGGTTTCCCAAACAAGACCTAAGAGTAATAGGAACAAAATGAATAGACCACAGCCACGTAAAATGGTTAAGAACAGTAATTGTTTTACTTCCCACAATGCATTCGTCTTTGTTTTAAAATAGTACCAATAAGCCAATACTGCAGAAAGCATTGCTATCGGCAACAGCCACCACAAAGAAGCATCTGCGAAATAGTTCATGTGCTAAAAATACGGTTTTAGATCTTCTTGTTAGTTAATGTATAAGAAATACCTAAGCCCAACACCGATTTAAATTGAGTGCGCGGTCCACTTCCACCTTTAACATCGCGAATCATAATATCGTCGTCGTAGATCATGTTCCATTGCAATGAAGCGGAAAACCATTTATTTACCTTAAATGCAAATATGTTCTCCAAGTTCACGTCAATATTTTGTGGGTTGTTCATGTAGTTCGAGAACAATTCCAAACGGGTTTTCATTTCAATATTCTTCATGATCTCCTTCTGGAAATTCATTCGGAAGTAAGCCCCTATTTCACTGCGATAATGCTTGCCCGGTGTTAATAGGGTTCCATCCGCGTTATAAACTGCTTTTTGAACTCCGAACGCTCCTGCATCGGACAATACTTCGTCATTTACAATTGTAAATTTGCAAGCGACTGGCGATAAATAAGCATTGAAAAATGGTTTTGGCGCAAATTCAATTCCTAGAGATAGATTGATATAGCCGGGAGCCATAAATTTTGAAATACGCACTGAATCATTTGGGAAATTGAATCCATCTAGTGATTGTGTTTTAAAGGTGCCTATTGTGGTCAAAAACCATTTCTTTTTGAACTCATAACCAAACGCAGAAGCAATGTCAATTCGGTCATCCGTTTTTTGAAGACCTTGTTTTCTTCCTGTTGAGTCCATGAAAAGTTGTCCGCCCAATGCTAATTTGATATCGTTGTTCCATTTCAGGTTTTTCTTTTGGTATACAGCAGAAAAATCGACCAAGCCAATTGCTGTGATGTTGTTTCTACCTCCTGCTGCCCAATTTACAAAAGAAGTTTGCGAGCCATTCAAGCCAAAAATACTCTTGACTGTCCAATTTGATTCTTTTAATGAATCAGGAAGATCTGCTTGTTTCAGCAGGTCTTCACGCAAAACGGCATAACCATCTTGGGCTATCAGATTTAGTCCAATAAAAAAGGCAATTAAGGTGTTCAGCAGTTTCATTTCAAAGCAATTTGTGCAAAATTAATAAAAAGCAGTGCCTTTTCAGGTCAAATACCCTGTTTCAAGTCACCTTTCAATCCGTAAAAAAGCGTAAATTCGCCGTGAATTAATTCGAAAATTATGTCAAAAGAGGTTTATATTATTGCAGCGGTTCGTACCCCAATGGGTGGATTTATGGGAGGTTTATCTTCTGTTTCAGCCACACAACTTGGAGCTACTGCGATTAAAGGTGCTTTGGATAAAAGCGGAATGGATGCTGCGTTGGTAGATGAAGTATTCATGGGTAATGTTTTGCAGGCAGGAGTTGGTCAAGCTCCAGCTCGTCAGGCTGCTTTGGGCGCTGGATTAGGACAAAATGTTCCTTGTACTACTGTAAATAAAGTGTGTGCTTCAGGTATGAAAGCAATCATGTTGGGAGCACAAACAATTTTGGCTGGTGACAATCATATTGTTGTTGCAGGAGGAATGGAAAACATGAGCCAAACACCTCATTATGTGGATGGACGCAACGGTACTAAATTTGGTAACATTACCATGTTGGATGGTATTACTAAAGATGGTTTGTTAGACGTTTATAGCAAAGTGCCAATGGGTAATTGTGCCGAGCTTTGCGCGAAAGAGCATAACATCACACGTGAAGATCAAGATGATTTTGCTATCACTTCATATAAGCGGGCTGCGGCTGCATGGCAAGCAGGTAAATTCAATGATGAGATAGTTCCGGTAGCAGTACCTCAACGCAAAGGTGATCCAATTATGGTTTCTGAAGACGAAGAGTATAAGAATGTATTCTTAGATAAGATCCCAGGGTTACGTCCGGCATTCGATAAGGAAGGTACGATCACGGCTGCAAACGCTTCTACTTTGAACGATGGTGCTTCTGCATTGATCTTGGCATCGAAGGAGGCCGTAGATAAATATGGTTTGAAGCCGATTGCAAAAATTGTGAGTTATGCAGATGCTGCTCAAGCACCTGAATGGTTCACTACGGCACCATCATTGGCAGTTCCAAAAGCGCTTGAAAAAGCAGGATTGTCTGTAAATGATGTTGATTACTGGGAGTTGAACCAGGCATTTTCAGTTGTTGGGATCGCAAATACAAAGATACTTGGTTTGAATCCTGAGAAAGTGGATGTGAATGGTGGAGCAGTTGCTTTGGGTCACCCACTCGGAAATTCTGGTTCTCGTATTATCGTTACTTTGATCAATGTTTTGAAACAAAATGGTGGTAAGATTGGTGGTGCCGGTATCTGTAATGGTGGTGGTGGTGCATCCGCGATGATCATTGAAAACATTTGATTTTTGAGTTAAATAAATAACAGAAAAGGCCGTCCAGTTTGGGCGGCCTTTTTTATTTGCTCAACTATCTATGCATGCATAGGATTCGTCTGTGAAATTATTCATATTGGTCGAAAATATTTTTAAAATTCACACATAGTTCGTAAATTCTTAGGACACTATCCAAAACTACGCGCTATGAAAACTATGAACTACTCTCGCGCCTGGATGATTACCTTCTTATTGATTGTAACTGTCGATCAGGTAATGATTGCTCAATCAACTTGTCCTAATGCAAATTTCTCTAATCAAGATTTTAGCTCATGGCAAGGGGCCACAGGAAACTACAACCTTCCGAACGGTGTAAATGGAATTATGCCGGGCCGCCACACTGTTTTTACTGCACCTGCTTTAGATGCCAATACCTGTGGTGGTCTGAATGTGATTCCTCCCGGTGAAGTTGCCTCCGCGCGCTTAGGAAATGCTGGAACCGGAGCAGAAGCGGAACAACTATTATATGGAATGGTTGTTGACCCTCAAAATGCGCTTTTTATTTACAAGTATGCCGTTGTTCTGGAAAACCCAGCGGGACATTTACCAACGGAGCAACCTGAATTTGCAGTTCGTGTTCTTGATCAATTCGGTAATCAGATTGGTGGCAGCTGCGGAACATATACGGTTTATGGTGGTCAGCCTGGACAGAATTTTCAAACCTGTGGCGGTGTTACTTGGTTACCATGGACAACAGTGGGAATTGATTTGACTTCTTTCATGGGGCAACAGGTTTTCATTGAGTTCACCACTAAAGATTGTGCACTTGGTGGTCATTTCGGATATGCGTATATCTGCGCAGGTTGTTCTCCACTAGCCTTAACTTTGGATTACTGTCAAGGTGATACGGATATCACCATGGTGGCTCCAAATGGTTTCCAACAATACAACTGGAATCCGGGTGCTTTGAATGGTCAATCCATCACTGTTCCAACACCGGCAATTGGAACAGTTTTCACCTGTACAATGACAACCTTCTCGAATCAGGGAAACTGCTCTGTAGATGTGCAAGTGACTGTAACGCCTACAATAGTTCAAGCTGGATTTTTAAGTGATACCGTTTGTCATGGACTTGCGAATAACTTTTTGGATGGATCAACTGTTAACAATGGTTTGGTTACTTCCTGGCAATGGAATTTTGGTGACGGAACATTAGGGAACGCCTCAGCGCCTTCACATGTATATGCACAACCCGGACAATATAATGTGACGTTAATTGCAACTTCAGATCAGGGATGTAGTGATACAATCAGTAATCCAATTCTTGTGCATGCAACACCAACTGCAGCTTTTTTAGTTGATGGTTCTTGTACCAATGACCTCGTAACATTTTTGAATCAATCTGCCGGTATGGCTCCCCTTTCTTCTAATTGGAATTTTGGGGATGGGGCTACATCCTTAGTTCAGTCACCAACACATCAATACTTAATTGCGAATGCTTATACCACTACTTTAATAGTAACAGACGGAAATGGTTGTTCTGATACAGCCATTCAGCAAAACACGATTTTCAATCCACCTGCAGTTGATGCCGGTCCGGATCAATTCATCTGTCCGGGTCAAACTACAAATGTAAATGCAAGTGGAGCTCTGAATTACTCCTGGAATTTAGGATTGCAGAATAACGTGCCTTTTCTTTTGACACAGCCTTCATATTGTGTTGTAACTGGTTGGGATGCTCATGGTTGTATGAGCACCGACTCACTTTTTGTGGATTATTACCCGGTTTCGACCGTAGATGCAGGTGTTGATCAGATAGTTTGTGAAGGAGATTCCGTTTCATTATTAGCAAGCGGTTCGGTTTCTTATGCCTGGTCTAATGGCCAACAAAACAGCGTCCCTTTTGTTCCAATAGTTGGTATTAGCGTCTTCGAGGTCATCGGAACTGATGTTCATGGCTGTTCGGATACAGATCAGGTAACCGTAATCACAAATCCACTTCCGCCAGTAAATGCGGGTCCGGATGCTGTTGTTTGCAGAGAAACTCCAATCTTGTTGCAAGCCTCCGGTGCGGTTAGTTATATATGGTCAAATGGCAATTCGAATAACACGACTTTCATTCCAAATGGTCCAACAACGCTTGCTGTAACTGGAACATCGGCCGAAGGATGTTCAGCTACGGACAGTGTTTCATTTACATTTGACACCTATCCGGTCATTTTACCAACTTTCTCGGTAAATTCTGGATGTGTGCCTTTGCAGACGGATCTTGCTGTTGGCTTGCCTGGATACGATGTGCATTGGAATTTTGGAGATGGCAACGCATCAACGGGTTCTGCGGTTACACATTTGTATCTATGGTTGCTTTGACGTAACTGCAGAAGTAGTTTCACCAATTGGATGTATTTACGATACAATGCTTGTGAATGCGATCTGCGTCTATCCAAATCCAAATGCTTTATTTCAACCCAGTCCATATATTATGAGTGAACTAGATCCTACTACAACCATGCAAAACGCTTCAATCGGTGCGACTAGTTATTCTTGGGATTTTGGAGATGGTTCATTTTCAAATCTATCAGATCCTTCACATACATATTCTGAAACACCGGGATCCTATGAGATCATACTTACTGCAGTTTCGGATCATGGTTGTACAGACACTGCTATGGCTAAGGTACTTGTTGAGGAAGAGCTGATCTATTATGTTCCGAACACCTTTACTCCGGATGGTGACAACCACAACCAGACCTTTTTGCCGGTTATCGAATCCGGTTTTGATCCAGACTCCTACCGTTTCTTCATATTCAACAGATGGGGCCAACTGGTTTTTGAATCAAAAGATATTTTGGTTGGTTGGGATGGAACATTTGATGGATTCCAAGCTCAGGATGGTACTTATACTTGGAAAATCGAGTTTAAATCTACATTGCGCAGACAAGTTGATAATGTCGTAACAGGTCATGTGAATGTACTTCGTTAACCAATGAAAAAGGGTGATCTTACCGATCACCCTTTGACTTGTTGCTTTTCTAATAACTCGAAATAGATAGATTCGTATTTCGGTAGCATATTTTCAAGTGAGAATACTTTGGATCGGTTCAAAGCTTTTTGTCGGAATTGATGCATATCCTCCTCTTTTCTCAATATTTTCAAGGTATTTTGAGCCATATCTTCCACATCTCCCACATTCGATAAGAAACCTGATTCACCGTGCACATTCACTTCAGGAATACCTCCTGTATTGGATGAAATTACCGGAACTCCTTCTGCCATTGCTTCAAGTGCAGCCAATCCAAAACTTTCTGTTTCGGAGGGTAGTAAGAAACAATCGGCAATTTCAAGGATATGCCCGGTGTCTCTCACCTTTCCAGTGAAAAAGATTTTATTACAAACACCTAGTTCTCGGGCTAATCGCTCCGCAAAGGGACGTTCCGGACCGTCACCTGCCATGATCAACTTACATGGAATTTCTTTTTGAACAAGATGAAAAATGCGGACTACGTCTTCGATGCGTTTAACAGGTCTGAAATTCGAAATGTGACACAAAATACGTTCATGGTCGCAGGCATAATGTCGGCGTTTCTCCCAATTGGTT
>CAYLJB010000008.1:8404-37652 GCA_964383785.1 uncultured Fluviicola sp. | reverse complement strand
TCAGGTAGTGTTTCTTTGGCCTGAATGAAGTTTGGAATGACGTGTATCTCGCGTTCTGTTTCGAAATGAGTGTAGGTGTCTTTTTTGAGGCTCTCGGAAACAGCTGTTACCGCATCACTGGCATTGATACAAAAGGTAATAACTGGCTCAAAAGACGGGTCCTTACCTACAAGTGTGATATCAGTTCCGTGCAAGGTTGTAATAAACGGAATGTTGATACCTTTCGAACGTAAGATCTGTTGTGCCATGTATGCAGCAGAGGCATGAGGGATGGCATAATGCACATGAAGTAGGTCCAATTTTTCATACTTCACCACATCCACCATTTTACTGGCTAATTCCGTTTCGTAAGGCTGGTATTCAAAAAGCGGGTAATCGCTAACTGCTACCTCGTGGTAAAAAATGTTCTCGCGAAAGCTTCCAAGGCGAACCGGCTGTGAATAAGTAATGAAATGGATTTCGTGTCCTTTCTGAGCTAAGGCCTTGCCCAATTCAGTGGCTACTACTCCACTTCCTCCAAATGTTGGGTACAATACAATGCCGATCTTCATGGTCTAATTTCTCTATTGTTTGAATTATTTGCGATTTGCCAGTGCTTTATAAATGACATCTTGAATTTTTGTACGGATACTCATGCTAATGATCTTCTTATTTCCGGCATCTGGATATACTCTATTTGATAGAAACACATAATTCACTCCGTTTGTTGGATCTGCCCAAGTAATTGTTCCTGTAAATCCAGAATGACCGAATGTTTCTGGTGATACCATTTCGCTGGTTGGACCTTCTTTTCTGCTTACGGTTGGTTTGTCGAAGCCAAGTCCTCTTCTATTTCCAGGGCAATACTGACAACGTGTGAATTGCGCTACAACATCTTTCTTAATCAACGAATAATCTCCAATTTGACCACCATTCATCAAACATTGCATCAATGCAGCAAGATCGGTAGCATTAGAGAACAATCCGGCATGTCCAGCTACACCTCCCATCATAGCAGCCCCTGGATCATGCACATAACCCTGAACAACTTGTTTGCGGAATTCCTGATCATTTTCAGTTGGCACAATGCGTTTCAACGGAAAACGGTTTAATGGCATGTATCCCATAGTTTGCAATCCAAGTGGCTTATATATCTCGTCATAGACATAATCATTTTGCGATTTTCCGCTAACGCGTTCAATAAATGCCCTGAAGAAATAGTAGGAAAGATCCGAATATTCGTATTTCTTTTCACCTGAAAGCGGAGTTTCTACGATCGTTTTAAGAATGGTTTTCCAATAATCGTCTTTGATCCAAATATCTTTCGCAACCGGTTTGCTGAATCCTTGTTTCTTCGTGTTTGAATAAATCGATTCGTCCAATTCGCCATTCTTAAGTGTCTTTTTGTAAAACGGAATGAACGGTGTAAGTCCTGCCTGATGCGTCAAAAGATCAGTTGCTTTCAGCTTCGTATATGGGGTTCCTTCCACCAATTCTGGAGTGAGTTGTCCAAGGTTATCTTGGACGTCGAACTTACCTTCGGAACGCAATTTCATCAAAGCCATCGTTGATGATGCAATTTTAGTAATCGATGCCAGGTCGTAAATGTGATCGTTTGTTACAGAGTCACCTTTTTCATACATGGTGGTTCCATAGGATTTTTGCAAGATCACTTTTCCTTCAATTGCAACAACGATCTGGCAGCCAGGAAGCGCTTTCGATTGGATCGCATTCGTAACTATCTCATCAATTTCAGTTAATTCGCTACGGTTTATACCAACTTCTTCCGGAACAGTATACTTCAATCGTCCGTTTCCTTTTACAGCGATTCCTGCTCCCCTTTTCCAGGTGTCATTGATAGGTGCTTCCAATTTACCATTTACGTCAAATGCACCCATAATGAACTGAGCAACGCGGTCCTGCATGAAGTAATGATTTTCATAGGCTAGAATACAAGCGTCAACCGTTTTGGGAAGTTGTGGTGTGTTTTCCAAGGTAAGTGCATTGCCAAAGAAGCTAACGATCACATCGTTTTCTTCAGGTAACAATTCCAAGAGTTTTTCCCAGTTGCCAAAGCCATAGTTATTTCTTACTCGTTGATTTTGTCCGTGAAGATCAACAATCAAAATTGCGTTTTTTGGGAATTTTTTCGAGTCTAAACGTTCGATCGCTTCGGATATGGTGAAATAGCGCAAGTGTTGAACCGGCGCATAATCACTCAGTCTTTCTTGAAAATCATAGGCATAAGGACCAACTCCAATACGGATGATAGTCCTGTCTAAATTATCTAAGGGAAGTACCTGCTTATCATTTTTAATGACGGTAATGGCTTTTTCAAATACCTGATTCGTGATCAGATTGCGTTCAATTGACGGATCCTTGCGTTTGATCTGAGGTTTAGCGATAATCGCCCGGTATTTTGCTTCTAAAACACGCTTGCAACGTGCATTCACTTCTGCCAAACTCAATTCTCCTTTGTCAATTTTTTGTTTGATCAATGTAATTGCCTCTTTAGTACTTTCCGGATAAAGTAAAATATCACATCCGGCAATATAAGCCATCGCCACAACTTCCGCTTTGCCGTATTTATCCGAAACGGCTTTCATGTTCAGGGCATCCGAGATTACCAAGCCTTTAAAACCTAATTCTTGGCGTAAATAATGTTGAATGATCTTTTTCGAAAGCGAACTTGGAAGTCCGTTTGGGTCTAATTTCGGGACTTGTAAATGTGCCACCATCACTGCAGAAGTTCCTGCTTGAATGCCTTGTTTGAACGGCAAAAAGTCAACTGATTTAAAATGATTTTCATCGTGAGAAACTACAGGAAGTTCTAAATGAGAGTCTTTATCTGTGTCACCATGTCCGGGAAAGTGCTTTACACAGGAAAGAATGTTGGTGCCTTCCATCCCATCAACGAATGCAGCTGTGTGTTTTGCTACATGATTCGGATCGCTGCCAAAAGAACGGAATCCAATAACCGGATTTTTTGGATTGCTATTCACATCTGCAACCGGCGAAAAACTCAGATGAATTCCAAGTTGTTCACATTCAATGCCCATGTGCTCTCCCATTTTTCGGGTTAATTCCAGGTCATTTGCAGCACCGATAGTTTGAGCATACGGAAAACGATCCTCTCCGGCAATACGCATGGCGACTCCCCATTCTGCATCCATACCAATTAACAAGGGAACCTCCGTCTTACTTTGAAAACGATCAATTGCATCCATTAAATTCTTGCGTTCCCCTTGAAAAAAGATCAAACCACCAATTTTGTGCTGTTGAATTTCAGACTCTACTTCTTTTAAATGGGTTTCGCCCTTGTTAGACCAAACAGGAATCATTAAAGACTGTGCGATCTTTTCTTCCGTGCTTAACTTGCTTAAGGTTTGTTGCACCCATTGTTCTTGTGATAAATTGGGCTGCTTTTTATTCGATTTGTAATCTTTTCCATTCTTATTCAAGGAAAGAATGATCAGGGCAACCACAACAAGCGTACTGCTTGTAAAAATATAACGGATAGCACGTCGCGTTTTCATAACAACAAAAATACAATTTTAGTAGATGCATCTGCGCTTCTAATACCTACTTCACTTTTGATTTGCTTTGTTCTCTGCCGTTCTGTCAGGTGTGAAAAAATGGAACAAGAATTGACAGATTGTCGCCAAAATCAGGGTGAAAATTGGTATTTTTGCTTGATTGCGTAAAGTACATATCAGAAACCAACAGGAAAGTATTCATGTCAGACATCATTCGTTTGTTACCAGATCACATAGCCAACCAGATAGCTGCCGGTGAGGTTGTTCAGCGTCCAGCATCTGTGGTTAAGGAGTTGATCGAAAACAGCATTGATGCCGGAGCAACAAAGATCGAAGTATATATTAAAGATGCCGGAAGAACTTTGATCCAGTTGGTAGATAACGGAAAGGGAATGTCTTTTATGGATTCCCGAATGGCTTTTGAGCGTCATGCAACAAGTAAGATCCAAGATGCGGCAGACCTTTTCGCGCTTCAAACGAAAGGGTTTCGCGGTGAAGCATTGGCTTCTATTGCAGCAATTGCTCACGTGGTTTTAAAGACAAAGCGTGCTGAAGATGAGTTGGGGACATTAATTCAAATTGAAGGTTCTAACATTGTAAAACACGAACCTGAACAATGTGCTCAAGGGGCAAGTTTTGAAGTGCGCAATTTGTTCTACAATGTTCCGGCACGCAGAAATTTCTTGAAGTCAGATAATGTAGAATTCCGACATATCGTTGACGAGTTTGAACGAGTTGTTTTGGCGCATCCAGACCTGAGTTTCCGATTGGTTCATAATGATCAGGAAATTTACCACTTGCTACCGGGGGCTTTGCGCAAACGAATCGTAGATGTATTTGGTAAGAGTTTTAATGATAAATTGGTTCCTGTTGTTGAATCAACTGACATTGTGCGCATTGAAGGATTTGTAGGTAAACCTGAAGCGGCTAAAAAATCGAGAGGCGAGCAGTTCTTTTTTGTGAACAACCGTTTCTTCAAGGATACTTATTTCAATCATGCCGTGAATAGCGCATTTGAGCAATTATTACCGGCAAAAATGCACCCGAGTTATTTTTTGTATTTAGAGGTGGATCCGAAGCAAATTGACGTCAACGTACATCCAACAAAAACAGAGATCAAATTTGAGGAAGACAAAGCCATTTATAGCATATTACGTTCAGCAATTCGACTGGGTTTAGGGAAATTCAATATTGCTCCAACTTTGGATTTTGATCGCGAAAGTGAATTCGATCTTCCGCTTTCCATGCAGCATGCGATTCCGGTAGAACCACAGATCAAGGTAGACCACTCCTTCAATCCGTTTCAAACGGAAAGAAGATCAGGTAGTTTTGGATCAAATTCAAGCGCGGGGTCAAGCGGAAAGTCATTTAGTACTGCTTTGAACAATGCAGGATTTGGATCTCAGAATGCAGCCAAATGGGATGAATTTTGGAATCCCGAAGACGCTCAAGAAACAGCAGCACCGATTCAGGCAGAGATCGCACATGAAGAAAGTAAAGAGGTCCCCGTTGGACCTTATCAATTGAAAGGTTCTTTCATTATTTCTACTATTAAAACAGGAATCTTGTTGATCCATTACCGACGTGCCTATGAGCGAATGCTTTACGAAGATCTGATGCGTGGCTTCTATTTGCAGCCCTTGGGATCACAGCAATTGATCTTCCCTTTGGAGAAACAATTTTCAAAGCAAGATAGATTATCCTGGGACGAGCATGCTAAGACACTTGAACGCATCGGTTTTTCTTGGGAATGGAATGATCACGAACTGTTGTTGAATGGAATTCCAGAGGTTTTGAACGAGTCAACCGTTTTGACTTGTATTGATACCATTTTAGAACAGGTACAACATGGCGCTTTGGAAAAAGGAGAAGTAGCTCACACGGCGATGTCACAGTTAGCATTTGCAGGAAGTATGTCCTACTCCATCACGGCTGATCAGGAAGTTCTGAGTCAGTTCATTGAAAGATTATTTGAGATCGAAGAACATGCCGTAAGTCCTACAGGAAAACGTGTGATGGCTTTGATCAGTAACGAACAATTATTACAACTTTTTTAAGATGTTTGGAAATATTCCGCAAGTCACTAAAAATCTGTTACTCCTGAATATCTTACTGTTCGTGTTGGATATATTCTTCAATACGCGTGGTGTTGAATTGGGGCAGATGCTTGGTGCACATTATTTTGGAACGCCTTTGTTTGAACCATATCAGATCGTTTCTCATTTCTTCATGCACGGTGGGCTCATGCATTTATTCTTCAATATGTACGCTTTGGTTATGTTCGGAAGTTTCTTGGAACGGCTTTGGGGTCCGAAACGCTATTTCATTTTGTATGTCGCTTCAGCGCTGGGGGCTTTTTTGCTGTATAATGGCGTTGGATTTTTTCAGATCATGGAATACAAGCAAATCATCAATAATGAAAGCTTGCTTGCTGGAATAAACGGGATTATTCGTGATAATCCGCTTAATGAACAAACGTTAATGGAGATTGACAGTTTCATGCTGCGTCAAGGGGTGGATTCTGAAAATGTTGTGATGGCCATATACAATTACGTGATGAAGTCATACATTCCCATGGTAGGAGCATCAGGTGCTATTTTTGGTATAATGGCGTCTTTTGCGATCTTATTCCCAAATACCGAATTGATGTTGCTCTTTCCACCTATTCCATTAAAAGCAAAATGGTTGATTGGAGGCTATTTCTTAATTGAGTTGTACGCAAGTTTCCAAGATTATAAAGGCGATAACGTAGCGCATTTAGCACACGTTGGTGGCGCAATTGTAGGTGGAATACTCGTTTTGATTTGGCGTAGAAACAGAACTCATTTTTACTGATATGCAAGATCGAAATTTTTTTGACGAAATAAAGGCTCAGTATAAGTATGGCGGGATGCATATGAAACTCATCCTGGTCAATACGGTCGTGTTTTTGGTCATGGGACTCCTGCATGTTATTTCGAATTTAACAGGAAGTATTTGGCCAGATTATTATCTATATGAGGTGTTTACACTTCAAACTGATGGTATTCTTTTCATTCAACATCCTTGGGGATTGATCACAAGCATTTTTGCACATTTAGATCTGATCCATTTTTTATTGAATATGATGATGCTCTATTTTGTTGGGAATATGTTCCAACAATTTTTCTCGGGGCGTCGACTTCTTCATGTATATGTCTTAGGTGGTGTTTTCGGAGGTTTACTAGAGGTTCTTGCGCATTTCCTCTTCGACAGGATGGTTGATTTGCCTGTGCTGGGTGCTTCCGGTGCTGTCATGGCTTTGTTCATGGCCATGGCATTTTATCGGCCAAATTTACAAGTGCAATTATTCGGGATCATTCCAGTAAGACTGATCTTTGTTGCCGGAATCTTTTTTCTTTTCAAGATCGTAAGTTTGGGGAAAAATGATCACGTTGCTTATTTTGCGCACGTAGGTGGATCGATCATCGGAATTCTATCAGTAGTAGGAATTACAAGCTCAACTAATATCATCAATATGTCAGAATCTTTAGGACAAAAAATCGCACGCTTTTTTTCCTCTTTATTCTCTTCAAAGCCAAAAATGAAAGTAGAAAGAGGTGGAGTGAGACATGGAAAAACAGATGATCAATATCGTGAAGAAGCCAAGTTGAAACAGGAGAAGATTGATAAGATACTGGATAAAATTTCAAAATCTGGATATGATTCGTTGACCAAAGCAGAAAAAGAGTTCTTATTTTCACAAAGCAAAAATGGCTAATTGGGCAAGGAATATAATTCGATTTTCAACCTTAATGAAAGTACTTACAGTGGTGGGACTCGTATCCCTCATCCTGTCCTATTTATCGCCCTTTGTCCACCCGAATACCTTTAAGATCATCCCGTTCTTCGGTTTAGCTTATCCAATCATTGTTCTTGGTGTTCTTTTATCGTTGGTGTATTGGCTGTTTCGAAAAAGTAAGTGGAGTATTCTGGTTATCGTTGTTTTACTCATTGGAGGAAAACTCCATTTTCGTACAATGGCCATTACCTTTTCAGAAGAAACGGAAATCCAAGATGAATCTGTTTGGAAGGTGATGTCTTACAACGTTCGCTTATTTGATGTTTACAATGAATCGATGGAAGGGAAACTGGATACACGAAATAAGATTATTGAATATGTGAATACCTTTAGTCCGGATGTGGTTTGTTTTCAGGAGTTTTATCATCAGGATAAACCAACGAAATTCACAACACGAGATTCCTTGATCCAGTTATTAAAAATTCGTGATTATCACGAGCGGTATTCACACAAGATCCGCGATCGACAAAATTTCGGAATTTGCATGATGTCGAAGTATCCGATGATCGCAAAAGGTGATGTTATGTTTGAGAATTTTGCCCACTCTGACAACTATTGTATTTACGCAGATATAGTTAAAGGAAAGGACACTATTCGTGTTTACAACATCCACTTACAGTCGATCAAATTACAGCAAAAGGACTATGAATTGTTTGGTCAAGATGAAGATCAGGCTGGTTCAAAACCGTCAACTTTGAAGTTGTTAATGGATAAATTGCGCGTTGCCTATCCTGCCAGAGCCGAACAAGCTTTGCGGGTTGTAGAACATATTCAAAGTTCACCCTATCCGGTTGTGGTTTGCGGAGATTTCAATGATACACCAATGTCATACGTGTATCAGCAATTCAACCGCTATTTGATAGATTCGTTTCGCGAAACTAGTAGCGGAATTGGTAAGACCTATGCTGGTCGTGTACCTGCGGGAAGAATCGACTACATTTTCCATAGTCCTGCACTAAAAGCTCAACGATTCAAGATCCAGGAACAAGTTTTGAGCGACCATTTAGCCATCATGTGTGAAATTTGGCGACCGCAAGCTAGATGAATAAATATTCCCCTGAATTTTTAACCAATAGAATTTTGTTTAGTCAATTCTATTATATTTAGAACATGAAACGAAATTTTGTTCTTGGATTTTTTGGTTTGTCATTTTTAATGATAGCATGTACTTCAACAGAAACGAGTGACGAAAAATCAGCGTCTATTTATGGACGTTGGAAACTTCGTTCAGAGGAACAAACCCCGAAAAAAGATGAAGGAATTGATCTTGAAAAGCAACCTACTGTTGTTGTAATGCATTTACAGCAGAATGGCTATTTCATTATTTACGATTCGTTTGTTGATCCGAATTGGCAGAAAAAAGGCTTGCCTAAAATTGAGCAACGATCTAAGGGACAATGGATGTATAAAGGTGATAAATTGACTTTAAATCACACGGGAGATTCCACCTATTCAAAAGTATTCAAAGTAGGAAAATTAGAAACTGGAAATCTAGAGATCGAGGAAACTGTTGACGGTAAGACTACCAAGAAGAGTTATTCGAAATAGTAAAAACCCATGCAGCTTACCGCTATGCGGGTTCTGAACGTCTCAGAAAGTACGATTTGGTTTGCTGCGATTCGTTGTAATCTGCTGTTTGGAAAACTCCAAAACCTCTCGGTTGCAGCCCGCCATTGAATCTACAAGACTCCCCTTTCGCGAAAAAATGTTAGACGTCAATCTATCACTGCATGGGTGTCCACTTTCGTGAACTGTTGTTTACACTCTGACCTTTCAGACGAACAACGCTCTAAAGATATAGCACTGGGACAATTTTGTAAAGGATTTCATAGAGAATTGTAGATTAAAACGATTTAGCACTAATTTTGCGCGAAATTTTACAAGATGAAAAAAGTTGGGATTGTTGGCTGTGGGAATTTAGGAAGTGCTTTATTGAAAGGATTTCGCGCGCAATATCCCGAATTGAAGATCATCGCGAGTAAACGAAACCTGACACAGGATCATTTCAAATCCAGTGATGAAAACACTGTTTACACGACCGATAACGAATACTTGCTTGCAAATTGTGAGATCATCATCATTGCTTTAAAACCTTATAATGTACTTGAATTCCTTTCGAAATTCAAGGGGAGTTTCGATTCTTCTAAGCATACCGTGGTGAGTGTAGTTACCGGAATAGTAACAAGTGAGATGATGCAGTCTTTAGAAAATGATGCCCTTTCTATATATCGGGCCATGCCAAACACTGCTGCAGATGTGCAACAAAGTATGACCGCAATTAGCGGATTACCTCATGATCCGTTGAACTGTAAACAAGAGATAGAAGAATTATTTAAAGCTGTTGGTGAAATTGTTTGGATCGATGAACAATTGATGGAGTCTGCTACAATTTTAGGCGCTTGCGGAATTGCTTATGTTCTTAGGTTTATACGTGCAATGATTCAAGGTGGTATTGAAGTGGGGTTTGATGCGAAGACAGCTAACCAGATTGTAAATCAGACAGTTAAGGGTGCTGCTCAGTTGTTGATTCAAAATGGTTCACACCCGGAAGCTGAGATCGATAAAGTGACCACTCCAAAGGGAGTGACGATAGTTGGTTTAAATGAAATGGAACACAGCGGTTTTTCTTCAGCATTGATAAAAGGAATTGTCACGAGTTATCAAAAAATCGAGAAATAATTTCAGAATTATCGAATTCTATAATTAACTAATTCTATAATTCGCAACTTTGCGAAATTTGAAAGTTTTAATTTTCGAAAAAAAATCACCGAAAACTCCTTCGAAAACACCCTTGATTAATCTATTTCCTGCTGAGCGAATCGTTCAACCTTCTCCAAAAAAAAATGTTTTTTATCGCTCGAAACAAAACTCGCTTCAAAGGCATTTTTTGTCAAGGTCACGATTTCATCCTTTGTAAGTTTCAAGTGCTTTTCAAGTGCTAAATAATTCTCATTCATATATCCACCGAAATATGCCGGATCATCTGAATTGATTGTTGCACATAAGCCTAACTCAAGCATTCGACGAATGGGATGTAAATCTAAATTTGGAACGACTTGTAACTTGAAGTTCGATAGCGGACACACCGTTAGTGGCATGCGTTTTTCTGCTAAAATTTGGATCAACTTCGGATCATTCAAGGAGTTGTTACCATGGTCAACACGCGAAACTTGTAACAATTCCAGTGCTTCCCACACATATTCGGCCGGTCCTTCCTCCCCTGCATGTGCAACAGTTAAAAATCCTTCGCTGTGTGCTTTTTCGAATACACGTTGGAATTTTGAAGGTGGATGACCGACTTCTGATGAATCGAGTCCAACTCCGATGATCTTATCTTTGTGTTTCAAAGCAGAATCTAATGTGTCAAAGGCAGATTTCTCATCCAAGTGCCTTAAAAAACACATAATGAGTTGACTTTCGATTCCCAATTTTTCCTTGCCATCTTTCAATGCCTTTGTGATTCCATTTACAACGATATCGAAATGAATTCCACGTTCTGTATGCGTTTGGGGATCAAAGAAAATTTCAGATAGTCTCACGTGTTGTTCGTGAGATCTTTTTAGATAATGCCAGGTCAAATCGTAAAAATCCCGCTCTGTTTGTAATACTCCTGCTCCGGCATAATAGATATCAAGAAAATCTTGCAGATTACTGAATTCATACGCATTTCTAATTTCTTCTACTGATTTGTAAGGAATTGAAATTTGATTGCGTTGAGCGATTTCAAACATTAATTCGGGTTCAAACGTACCTTCGATGTGAACATGAAGCTCTGCTTTTGGAATTTTTTCTATGAATTCAGTAATTGTCATTGCTTGGCATTTGGATGCGAAAATACGCTTGTTTACGCTGATTTAGCTCCATTTAGAGTAAAATAATTTACTGATTTTCAGGTAAAACGATTTTGTCCGCCTCTCAATCTAAGAGCATTTTTATTCACGCAAATTCAGATGCCATTATAGTGGATGACATACGTCACCGTTTATTATGGTAACTTTGTGTCATGTCCTCTAATTTTCAAGAATTAGCCAAAAACGCCGGAATCGTATCACTGAATCCGATGCAAATTGAATCCATTGAAGCTTTTCAAGCCTCAACGAATGTGCAGTTGCTAGCACCGACAGGATCTGGTAAAACGTTGGCTTTCCTCTTGTCCACCATTCCGAGTATACAGAAAAATGGTCAGGTACAACTATTGGTAATTTCACCAACCCGAGAACTAGCCTTGCAAATCCGTGAGGTTGTTCAATCCTTGCGAACCGGACTGAAACAGGTGGTGGTTTATGGCGGACATTCATTCCGAGAAGAAAAGGCATCTCTTTCAGAAACACCTGAAATACTCATCGCGACTCCAGGAAGATTAAACGATCATTTGCGCAGAGAGACCATTGATCTTTCGACGGTTAAAATGCTTGTGCTCGATGAATTCGATAAGATCTTGCAGCTGGGATTTGAGTCAGATCTCAAAGCTATTCTGGAATGGTTACCTCCCACTCGAAAAACGATTCTAGTTTCGGCAACTACAGATGCAGAGATTCCGAATTATTTGAATTTTGAGACTCCTGCAATCGTTGATCACTTGCCAAAAGGAACACGTAAAGAACAGCGCATCATCGAGGTACCTTGGATACAAAACGAAATTCCACAAACTGCTTTGGAATTACTTTGTAATCTTCCAACTGATAAAACGATCCTATTTTGCAATCTCCGGGAACAAGTGGTGGATTTAGCTGATTATCTCAATGATAATGGAATTCCAGCCTTGGCCTACCATGGAGGGATGGAACAAGACGACCGCGAGCGAGCGATCTTTAAATTTTCCAATGGTTCGGCATATTATTTAGCGGCGAGCGATTTGGGTTCACGCGGTTTGGATATCGATCAAGTAGCACACATCATTCACGCTTTTCCCGCACAAGATCCCGCTTCTTATATACATCGAAATGGTCGAACATCACGTCAAGATCACGAAGGATTGGTTTTTATCTTAAAGGATCCGACTAGGAATTTGCCAGATTACATGGTGTGCAATGAGAAATTTGAGTTGGAAGAAGGCGAACCTCTCCCCGATTTACCGCAGTTTAAAACCATTTACATCGGAGGTGGAAAAAAAGACAAGATCAATAAAGTGGATATTGTCGGCTTTTTATGTCAGATAGGTGGTTGTGAAAAATCAGATATTGGTAAAATACTCGTTAGAGATCGCGATGCCCTGGTTGCAGTGAACGCCCATGTCGTAGAAGAAGTAGTTCCTGTTATTCGAGATCAAAAAATTAAAGGCAAAAAAGTTAAAATTGGTTTTGCTAGATAAAAAAAAGCTACCCGGTTGAGTAGCTTTAATAGGTTTGGTTCGAGATATTATTTCTTTTTACATGTGTTAATTCCAAATGGCGCGTATAGTGGACAAAAAGAGATCAAACTTGTCAAAACAAAAACTCCGGCTAAAACCAATAAAACGATCCCCAAAGTTCCGGTTATCACTTTCATGAAGAATAATGTGGCAATCACTGCTGCAATTAATACGCGAATAACTCTGTCCGCTCCTCCCATGTTTGCTTTCATAATCTATGTGTTTAATGTTCTGCATCAAAAGTAGAAGTACTTACCATGGAAAATAATGACTAAAATCATGTTTTTCAGTTGTGTAACTTTGGTTACGTATGTTTAATGCTCATTTTGTTCGTAAGAATTTGAAATTTACGGCATTTATTGGGAGGTGCTTTACTATTTTTAGCCTTCAATTGTTTGTATGAAAAAAATCCTCGGGATTTCTGCCTTTTATCACGATTCTGCCGCTGCAATCATTGTCAACGGTGAGATAATTGCTGCGGTTCAAGAAGAAAGATTTACACGAGAAAAACATACGGCGGCCTTTCCAACTCATTCAATAAGATACTGTTTAGAAGAGGCTGGGTTGACGCTAGCTGAAATTGACGCCATCGTATTTTATGATAAACCTTTATTGAAATTTGAGCGCTTGTTACAAACATATTATTCCTTCTCGCCAAAGGGACTTGTATCGTTTCTTAAGGCTATTCCAGTCTGGATAAAGGAAAAAATGTTTCTCAAGAAGCAGATATATGAAGGATTAAATGAAATTGGTGATTTCAACAAAAAAAAGACACTCCTACTCTTTCCGGAACACCACTTATCGCATGCTGCAAGTGCGTTTTACCCAACTCATTTTGAAGAAGCTGCTGTGCTTACAATTGACGGTGTTGGTGAATGGTGTACAGCGAGCATAGGCATAGGTCGTGGAAACAAAATTGATTTTTTAAAGGAATTAGAATTTCCGCATTCTGTTGGTTTGCTTTATTCGGCGTTCACCTATTATTTAGGTTTTGTGGTTAATTCGGGTGAATATAAACTGATGGGCTTGGCTCCATATGGACAAGCAGAAAGTGAACAAACAAAACAATTTATTCAATTGATAAAATCGAACCTGGTTGAAATCAAAGATGATGGTTCTATTTGGTTGAATCAACATTATTTCAACTATGCTACAGGTTTGAGAATGGTACATGATGAGCGTTGGAAAGAACTTTTCGGGATTGAACGTAGGGAGGCAGAAAGTGAGCTTTCTCAAACTCATTGCAATATGGCCATGGCAATTCAGTTGGTAACGGAAGAAATTGTTATCAAAATGGCTCAGGAAGCAAAACGATTAACAGGTTCTAATTATTTATGCATGTCTGGGGGTGTTGCACTCAACTGCGTTGCAAATGGTAAATTGCAGAAACTGGGAATCTTTGATGAGATCTATGTTCAACCGGCATCTGGAGATGCTGGCGGAGCACTCGGTGCCGCTTTGGCAGTTCATTATTTGTATTATAACGCAGATAGAACGCCAAGTGAAGTTTACGATTCTATGCATGGAGCTTATTTAGGACCTGACTATTCAGCAAAAGAGATCCAGTCAATGAATAAGCGAACTAAAGCCGTATTCGCTGAGTATGATGATTTTTCCAGTTTGACCTCCGATGTTGCTCGTTATTTGTCAGAAGGAAAGATCGTGGGATGGTTTCAAGGGAGAATGGAATTTGGTCCGCGTTCCTTGGGGAATAGAAGTATTTTGGCTGATGCGCGAAATCCGGAGATGCAAAGAAAGATCAATCTTAAAATTAAATACCGAGAAGGCTTTAGACCTTTCGCTCCATCTGTTTTAAGTGAAGATCTGGAAGATTACTTTGATTTTGATCAAGCTTCCCCATATATGCTGATGGTAGCACCAGTTGCTGAAAAGATACGAAAGAAATTACCAGAGAATTTTGAAGACTTAAGCTTATGGGATCGTTTGTATTCAGAAAGGAGTTCGCTTCAATCGATCACGCACCTGGATTTTTCAGCCCGAATTCAAACTGTTCATTCAGATACGAATCCAAGGTATCATGCGTTGATAAATTCCTTTAAGTCTTTGACTGGAGTTGGTGTTCTTGTAAATACAAGTTTCAATGTGCGCGGGGAACCGGTTGTTTGCACGCCCTATGATGCGTTTAGATGTTTTATGAGCACCGAGATGGATATCTTGGTAATTGGCGATTTCGTGTACATCAAAGAGGATCAGATTGACTGGGAAAACAAAGAGAAGTGGAAGGTTGAATTTAAAATGGACTAAGATGACACGCAAGCAGTGGTTCTACCTGTTTATTCTATTTTTTGTTACTTGCTCGATCTATGCTTGGCGCTGGATTCAAGTGTCCGAAATGCCCGGATATTTACGTCTGATAACTTACCTCATTTTGCTCATTGATCTGGGGTATTTAATTGCAATTTTTGGAAAGCAAAAAAAACTGATCTTAACAAATGTGCTGGTAGTTGTTTTCTTATTGATCCTGTCTGAAACAACATTGTTTTTTGTTCGTGGATTACCAAATGCCGAAGTCAAGGATTTTCCTGTTTTTGATTACGACGAGAATCATATTGTTTCAAAGATTGGAAATGCCTTATATCCGGACACCATTTTAACCGGTATCAAAGTTGAAAATGGAGATACGCTGTATAATGTCACCTATTCAATAGGATCAAATTTTCATCGAATTACTCCCGGTGACAATGATTCACTTTCGAAGTATGCACTTTTCTTCGGATGCTCCATTGCTTTCGGTGAAGGTTTGAAGGATAATGAGACCTTCCCCTTTTATGTGCAACAGTTCAGTAAAACATATCATGCCTATAATCGAGCGCAATCCGGTACAGCAACGAATTACATGTTAGCGCAATTACAGGAGCTGGATATCAGAAAGGACGTAAAAGAAAAAGATGGTAAAGCTTTTTACATTTTTTTCTGGGATCATATTGCTCGGTCGCTTGGTACCATGGATCGCCATGTAAAATGGATGCATTTATCCCCAAACTTTGAGCAAAAAAACGGAAAGATTATTCGGAATAAACTTTTTAAAACGGGAAGACCAATTCGTTCCTGGTTCTATGAAAACATCTATGAAACCAATATTGTCAAATACTTCGAGTTGGATTTCCCACTTCGCATCAATCACGATCACATTGATTTTGTCGCTGATTTGATCTTGGAATCTAAAAAGGCGTATAAGAAACAATTTGGGAATGATGACTTTACGGTAATTTATTACCCGTCTTACATTCAATATTCGAAAGCTGACAAAAAATATTTTTGTGATGCGTTAGCAAAAAGAAAGATCAAGTTAATAGATTTGACAAAGCATTTAAATTATGGCTCGGCCAATACAATTGGAATAGATCCGCATCCAAATGCAAAAACGAATGCCTATTTGGCAAAAACATTCTTGAAATTATTATAGTAAATGGATTTCTTAAAAGATATTTGGCGCTTCATGCGCGAGCGTAAAAAGTTCTGGTTGGCACCTGTGATCATCATCTTGTTGTTGATTGGGGCATTGATCGTATTTGGAGGAGGAAGCGCTGTTGCGCCTTTCATTTATAGTTTATTCTAATGAGTTCAAAAAAACTAGCATCGAATCCTCAGAAAACCCTGTTGACCATCTGTACAGGATTGATCCTGATGTTTCTAATCCTCAAAGTCAAATGGTTACTAACAACTGCCTTTTTTATTGGGGTGGCTGGAATAAGTTCTGACTGGTTAGCAGTAAAGATAGATTGGGTATGGATGAAGATCGCTTGGCTTCTTTCATTAGTTATGCCCAATGTAATTCTAACGATTATTTTTTATCTGTTCCTCACACCCATCGCATTTTTAAATAAACTATTTGGTAAAAAAGACCCACTTATGCTCAAAAAACAAAGCGGGTCTCTTTACAAATCTTATCAAAAGGTGTTTGATCAGGCTTATTTTGAAAAGCACTGGTAACAACGGTGTTTTATTTCACTCGCGACTTTAATACCTCAAATATTTCTAACAGGTTCACTTCCTTCGCACGAAGTAATACCAAATAGTGGAATAACAGATCAGCAGCCTCTTCCTTGAATAATTGAGGTTCGTTTCGCATGGCTTCAATAACAATCTCCACTCCTTCTTCCCCAACCTTTTGAGCAATTTTCGGCAGCCCTTTAGCGATCAAGGATTGAATATAGGAACCTTCTTTGGGAGTTGTGAATCGCTCATCGATCGTTTGGATCAACGATTTCAATACTGAAAAATCGGGTTCCTTCGTCTCTCCCCAACAAGAACTTGTGCCGGTGTGGCATGTCGGACCGACCGGATCAGCTTGGATCAAGAGTGAATCCTGGTCACAATCCAGTTTCCAGTCATTCATGCGCAAGTAATTACCGGAAGTCTCGCCTTTTACCCAAATCTCATTTCTGGAGCGGGAAAAGAATGTGACGATTCCAGTGGAAATAGTTTGATTGAATGCTGCTTCATTCATGTATCCCAACATGAGTACTTCTTTTGTTTTACTGTTTTGGATGATCGCAGGGATCAATCCGTTCGTGTCAAATTTCATTTTAAATAATTTAATTTCGAATGCGTAATGAGCTGCTTAATTCACATTTAAGCACTGGTACAGGAATTTCATTGAAATGGAAAATACTTGCAGCCAGACCACCCGAAACGGTTGTGTTTTCAAATAATTCTCGGAAATGATCAATCGTTCCAGCGCCGCCACTCGCAATAATTGGAACAGAGACCTGTTTTTCTGCCGTTTTATAAAAATCTAGCGCAAATCCGTTTTTAGTACCATCCCCATCCATTGAAGTGATCAATAATTCTCCTGCTCCCAAACGTACAGCTTCTTTAATCCAAGCGAGGGCATCTATTCCGGTATCTCTTTTTCCACCATGCGTGTGAACAGTCCATCCGTTCTCTACTTTTCGCACATCCACTGCAACCACAACACATTGTTCACCAAAAGCTTCTGCCAATTCACTAATTAATTCCGGTCTAGCAATGGCCGATGAATTTACGCTGATCTTGTCTGCTCCACTGCGTAATAACTTGCGCGCGGTTTCTACCGACGAGATACCACCGCCAACTGTAAATGGAATGTTCACTTGTTCCGCCACTTGCTCCACTATCGGAATGAACGTTTCTCGCTCCTCATTCGTGGCAGAGATATCCAATAAAACCAGTTCATCTGCTCCTTGTGATGCATATAACTTAGCCAGTTCAACCGGATTTCCGGCATCTCGGATCGACTCAAAGTTTACGCCTTTTACCGTTCTTCCGCCCTGAATATCCAGACAAGGAATGATGCGTTTATATACTTCCATTGTTAAACTCATTTAGTTCATTCAAACTGATCTTTCCGTCCAATAATGCTTTTCCAACAACGCAACCATAGCATCCCGCCTCACGAAGTACTTCAAGATCAGTTAATGATTCTACACCTCCGCTAGCGATCCATCGTTGATCCGGATATTGCTTCACCAAGTTTATATAAAGTTCCAGACTCGGACCTTTACCTGTGCCATCACGGCGAATATCTGTGGTCAAAATAGTTAAGCCTTTGAATCCTTTAAATCGCTCCATCAATTCCTCCAATGAAACGCCGGAACCTTCTTGCCATCCCTTTATTTTGAGCTGTTTGCCGTCCGTATCTAAAGCCAACACGAAGCGCTCAATCCCATATTTTTGGATCCAGTTGTATACCAGATCGGTTTGCTTCACACACAAACTTCCAATGACAACTTGGTTTGCCCCAGCTTCAATGAGTTCCTGAAGGTCCTGTTCTGTTTGAATTCCTCCACCAAAATCAACTTTCAAACCGGTTTCTTGTACCAGGTCTTTCATCAACTGGGTGTGAACTAATTTGCCAATTTTAGCTCCGGATAAGTCAACTAAGTGTAAGTATTCCAAATTGTTTTTAGCGATTTCTTTTGCATAGCTTATCGGGTCTAAGGCGTAATTAGTTTGTTGACCGTAATCTCCTTGATACAATCGAACAACTTGATTATCGATCAGATCTATCGCTGGTATTGCTATCATAATATTTCTAATGAATTAGTAATGAATTTATTCAACAGGTCCTCCCCGTTCTTTCCACTTTTTTCGGGGTGAAATTGTACTCCGTAGAAGTTATTTTTTCTTAACGCAGCTGAGAATGGAATGCCATATTCGCTTTGTCCCCAGGTTTGATCACAGATCTCAGCCGCAAAACCATGAACAAAATAAAACGAACTGGTTTCGTGTGGGAAGCGAACATCATTCCAACCCATGTGCGGAATTTGAATAGCGTAATTAACTTCCGTGTTTCCAATCAGCTTTGCCAAGGAACGTGTTTTTGTATCAAATATCCCGAGCCCTTCAATATTTCCTTCTTCAGAAAACTGAGTCATGAGTTGCATCCCCAAACAGATCCCCAAAACAGGTTGCTTCAACGTAGGGACCAACTGATCCAAATTACTTGCTCTCAGTTGCTGCATCGCTGTTTGAGCGTGACCAACTCCGGGAAATATAATGCGATCTGCTGATTGAATGATATCTTGATCAACGCTAACAATAGGCTGCAGCCCCAGACGTTCAAAGGCTTTTTGAACAGAAAATAAATTTCCAGCTCCGTAATCGATGATGACCAGCTTCATTACAATTCGTTTTTCGTTGTTGGTAATAGATCCAAATTCCCACTTCGTCGTTTAGCCATCAATATTGCTTTTGCAAAAGCTTTGAAAATGCTTTCAACCTTGTGGTGTTCGTTTTCACCTATTGCTTGAATGTAAATGTTGCAACGCGCTGTAAAACAGAATGATTTGAAAAAGTGTTTTACCATTTCTGTAGGTAATTTCCCAACGTACTCGCGTTTCAATTCTACATCCCAGATCAGTTCAGCACGACCACCAAAATCAATGGCGCAAGTGGCAAAACAATCATCCATTGGAAGTGAAAAGCCGTAGCGTTCAATGCCTCTTTTGGATCCCAGTGCTTTGTCGATCGCTTGTCCTAATGTCAAGGCAGTATCTTCAATGGTGTGGTGCTCATCGATCTGTAAATCGCCTTTCATTTGAATGGAAAGGTCCATTTGTCCGTGTCGCGCAATTTGATCCAACATATGATCGAAAAAGTCTATTCCTGTATTAATCCCTGATTTTCCGGTTCCATCCAAGTCCAATACGATCTGACAATCGGTTTCCGCAGTGGTGCGTTGAACTGTAACTTGTCGGACACCTAGTCTTAGATCCGCTACCAGGTCGTTCCAATTCCCAACTTTTCTCGCAATTACTTCTTCGAGTTGTTCTCTCGTGCAACTCAATTCTGAACCAACTTCAATTTCTTCTGTCGTTAACAAATATGCTCTACAACCCAGATTAAATGCCAATTCCACATCTGTCCAGCGGTCTCCGATCACAAACGAATTCGCCAGATCATACTCGTCAGAAAAGTATTTAGTTAACATGCCCGTCCGTGGCTTTCGCGTTGGCGCATTATCCGCAGGAACTGAACGATCGATGCATTCTTCAGAAAAGGTAATTCCTTCGCTTCGCAGTACGTCCAACATTAAGTTGTGCGGACCGATAAAATCTTCATACGGGAAAATATCTGTACCCAGCGCATCTTGATTGGTAACTAGCACCAATTCGTATTCGTTCCATGAAAATACGGTCTTAAGAGCGGAAATAACACCGTCCAAAAAAGCTAATTTCTGAAAACTATCAATCTGATATCCAACCGGTTCTTTGATGATCGTTCCGTCACGATCGATAAATAATAGTTTCTTTTTCATAGTTGTTTCATTTGTTCAATGAACTGATCATTTTCTTGTTTTGTTCCAATGCTAACACGTAACATATTCTTGCAATTGAATTGAGACGATCTATTTCTGACTACCACACCTTTTGCCGCCAGCAATTGATATACTTGGGACGCGTTGTCAACCTCAAACAAAATGAAGTTTGCAGCACTTTTTACTACTCGTCTTACGATCGGGAGGTTTCTTAAAAAGTCATCAAGGCGATTTCTTTCAGCAATAATGGTATTGGTCACTTCGTTCCAGTTCGTCGAATTTAAAAAGTCAATTGCTTTTTCTTGCACGATCGCGCTCAAATTATAAGGAGGTTTAATGGTGTTCAACCCATTGATCCATTGTTTATTTGCAATGGCCATCCCGATGCGCAACCCAGCCATACCAAACGATTTGGATAAAGTTTGAGTCACTAGCAGATTTGGAAAATCATTTACCAGATTTGCAACACTTTCCTCCGGGCAAAAGTCAATATACGCTTCATCTACTACTACCACACCATTGAATGCCTGAATGATTTGGATCAAATCCGGTCTTGGATATAACATTCCCGTTGGATTATTTGGATTGCAAAGCACCAATAATTTCGCCGTTTTCACCTGTTCCAGAATATTATCAACAGAAATTGTGAATTCCGCATCGAGATCAATGGCAATAGTTTCTATTTGATTGATTCCTGCCAACACATTGTACATGCCGTAAGATGGGTTCAGATAGGCGACTTTATCCAATCCGGGTTCGCAAACCAAACGATAGATCAGATCCAAGACTTCATCCGAGCCGTTACCGAGCATCAAGTTTTCTGTCGCGATATTCTTGATCTTAGCGATCTCATTTTTTAATGCGCGTTGCAAAGGATCCGGATAGCGATTGTAAGCCGTTACCAATCCATTCTCATTTGCATCCAAAAAAACTGCAGCTTCCCCTTCGAACTCATCTCGAGCCGAAGAATAAGGAGTTAGTTTGCGCAATGCAGGACGAATCAATGACAATGTAATGTTTTCAGCGTTTTCCGGTAATTCACCAGTTTTTTGTTCAACCGATTCCAAGCGCACTTTTACAGCATTTGCGTGAGCCTGAAGGGATTCCGCTTCGGCCATTGTGACCACAGTTTGTCCTAAATTTCGCAATCCGGTTTCACTCACACGTTGATACGTGATCTTCTTCACAAAACTATCAGATGAAACACCACTATACGCGCGGGCATAGCCAGCCGTTGGTAAGGTGTGATTTGTTCCAGACGCATAATCACCAAAGCTTTCTGCGGTATATTGACCGATAAAAACACTTCCGGCGTTTGTCACATTAGAAACAACGAGTTCTTCGTATTTACCCATTGTGATCAAGTGCTCCGGAGCATAGGTATCAATAAATGCTGGCCACTTTTCTGGTTCAAGGATTACGAAAGAGCTATTATTCAATGCATCGATTGCGATCTCTGCACGCGGAAGTTTTTCAAGCTGAGCTTGGACTTCTTGCGTTACCATTTCAGCATAACCTTCTGAATTTGTAAGAAATACCACTTGTGAGTCCGCTCCATGTTCAGCTTGCGCCAACAGATCTGAAGCAACAAATTTAGGATTGATCGAATCGTCAGCTGCAACCAATACTTCAGATGGTCCGGCGGGCATATCTATAGCTAAACCTAGTCGCTGAGCGTAAACTTTTGCCGCAGTAACATATTGGTTTCCGGGACCGAATAATTTGTCCACTTTGGGAATGGATGCTGTTCCGATACTCATCGCAGCTATTGCCTGTGCCCCGCCCACTTTGAATATGCGTTGAATTCCAGCGACTTTTGCGGCGAAGGCAATTGCAGGGTTGATCTTTCCGGTTTCATCTGGTGGAGTACAAAGAATACGTGTTGGGCAGCCCACAATATTGGCCGGAATTCCAAGCATGAGTACAGTAGAGAACAAAGGAGCGGATCCACCCGGGATGTATAAGCCTACGTTTTGAATTGGAACGGATCTACGCCAACAATTGACACCTTGGGTAGTTTCTACTTCTGGTTCAACCCGTAATTGACTTCTGTGAAAGTGCTCAATGTTGTTAGCTGCAGTTTCTATGGCCAATTTCAGGGTTTCATCTACCTCATTGACGTATGAATTCCATTCTGTAGCGCTCACCTCAAATTGTTCGATGTTGGCCTTGTCAAATTGTAGCGTAAATCTTTTCAACGCCTTGGCTCCATCCGTGCTAACCGCATTGAAGACAGATTGCACTGTAGCTTCAAGATCATTCACATTCATGGCCGGTCGTTGGGAAATTTCCAGCCATTGTTGAGTTGTAGGATTTATAATTGTTTTCATAATTCTTAAGAGATCATTTTTTCAATTGGAACGACAAGTATACCTTCTGCGCCAGCTTCTTTCAATTTTTGAACAACCGACCACATTTCTTTTTGCTTTACTACAGAGTGCACACTCACCCAACCTTCAATGGCCAGAGGAAGAATAGTCGGACTTTTCATGCCAGGAAGTATGTTACAAATGTTATCTAACTGATCTTTTGGAGCATTCAGCAAGATGTATTTATTGTCTTTAGCAGCTAAAACAGACTGAATTCGGAAAACCAATTGAGCCAATAGGTCTTGTTTCTCCTGAGGAAAACGATCTCCCTTGATTAGTACAGCCTCCGAACTTAAGAATGGAAACACTTCGCGCAAGTTATTTTGGAATAAAGTGTTGCCTGTTGAAACGATATCGGCAATCGCATCCGCAAGATCTAGGGATGGAGCAATTTCTACAGAACCAGAGATGGTGTGGATCTCAGCTTTGATACCACTTTTGTCCAGGAATTTTTGAACTGTGTTCGGATAAGAAGTGGCAATGCGTTTTCCCTCTAGGTCAGCAGCTGTTTGAATAACTGAGTTTTTTGGAACGGCAAAGGATACGCGACACTTAGAAAAATCTAAAGGTAAGATCACTTCGACCGGAGCATTTTCTTCCTCTAATAAGTTGGAGCCAACTATTCCCAGGTCCACAACTCCATCTGCTACGTATTGAGGAATATCCGAATTACGTAGGAATAGGATCTCTGCAGGGTAATCTGCTGCTACGACTTTTAATTGTCCTTCGCGGTAATCCACTCGGATTCCACAAGCTTTAAGTAATTGTAGAGAGCCTTCTTGAAGACGTCCCGATTTTTGTAAGGCAATAACTAATGGTTTCATTTGTTTTGTTTTTGCCTGACATTCCAAGAAAGCTTTTGATTTGTTGAAAAGAACTTTGAGTAAATGACAACAAAAAACCCGCTTGAACTGCCAAGCGGGTTAAAATATTGTGTACATATCACATCAACCTACGCTTAGCGCATGGAATGATGATGATGATGTAATTGTGTCATTTTCATGGGGCAAATATACAGGGGAATTTAAAATAAACAAGTATTTGCGAATTTTTATTGTTTCAGCTTCAATTTTAAGTTCAATGATTCTTCATTAATTTTGCGCTATGAGAAAACAGGTTGAAATACTTGCTCCTGCAAAGAATTTGTACCAAGGAATGATGGCGATCAATGCCGGTGCTGATGCCGTGTATATTGGTGCACATTTGTTTGGTGCACGTACAAATGCTACGAATAGCGTTGACGATATTGCGAAACTGGTTGAATACGCGCATTTATTCAAAGCAAAAGTGTTTGTTACGGTCAATACAATCCTGTATGACAATGAATTGAAAGCCTGTGAACAATTGATCCATGAGCTTTACAATATTGGTGTGGATGCTCTAATTGTTCAAGATATGGCGATTATGGAAATGGACCTTCCTCCTATCGTAATTCACGCAAGTACTCAAGCAAATAACCGCACCCCTGAGCATGTGAAATTCTTAGCTGATTGCGGTATGAAGCGAGCTGTCTTAGCGCGTGAGTTGAACCTGGATCAAATTCGTGATATTCACAATGCAACCGATATTGAGTTGGAATTCTTCGTTTCCGGAGCATTGTGTGTTTCTTTTAGCGGAAATTGTTACATGAGTGTTGCCAATGGAGAACGCAGTGCCAATCGCGGTTCTTGTGCTCAAAATTGTCGTTTGCCCTATAATTTGATTGACGGAAACGGAACAACCTTGTTAACAGAGTATCATTTGTTGTCCATCAAAGATCTTGACCTGAGCAATCAGCTGCCTATGCTGGTTGACGCTGGTGTGACTTCGTTTAAGATCGAAGGACGCTTGAAGGACTTGGTGTATGTGAAGAACAATGTCTCCCATTTGCGCAAGAAATTGGATGCTTTTCTAGCAGATAATGATCAGTATGTAAAAGCATCTTCCGGCAGAACTTTCTACAATTTCGAATCGCAGATGGACAAGAGCTTTAATCGCGGTTATACTGATTATTTCGTCAATCACCGAAAAGAAAAGATCGGCTCATGGGAAACACCAAAATCACAGGGCGAATATATCGGTAAGTTTTTGGGTATAAAGGCAAATGGCTATCTGATCGAGAATTCTGATTTGTTGAATAATGGAGATGGTTTGTACTTCATCAATGAGGAAGGTCGCGCTGATGGTGATCGCGTAAATATCATTGTGAATGATGTTGTGGTTCCAAATAACTTCCGCGAATTGAAAGTTGGAACAGAGATCTACCGCAATTATGACGCAGCGTTTAATAAATTATTGGAGCGTGAAGATGCAGCCGTGCGCAAAATTGGTGTGCATTTGGAATTAACAGAAAGCGCTGATGGATTCTTGCTGATTGCTACAGATGAAGACGGTCACACTTCAACTGCAACACTTGCTGTTTCCAAAGAGCTGACAAAATCAGGTGAATCCGGAGAAGAAGCAATCAGGAAGAATTTGGCCAAAACCGGAAATACTCCGTTCATTGTCGATAGCATGCACATATCGTTTTCTCAGCATTGGTTCATGGCCAATTCTCAAGTGAATGAATTGCGTCGTGAGGTGTTGGAAGCATTGATGCATACGCGAGTACGGGAATATGTGCGCGAGGAACGCAAGATCGAAAAAACAGACCATCCCTACCCGGTTGAAAATTTGGACTTTACTTACAACGTTTCCAACAAATTAGCGCGACAATTCTATCACCGACATGGTGTAAAAGAGATCGAGAAGGCTTTTGAATTGCAATGGGATCCGGGTAAATCGCGTGTGATGACGACCAAGTACTGCGTGAAGTATGAATTGGGAAAGTGTCCACGTTACCAACGTGAAACTATGGGCGAAAAAGTCAAGGAACCTTTAGTATTGAAGCAAGGCGAGATCGAGTACAAATTGAAATTCAATTGCAAGCCTTGTGAAATGGAGATCTGGGAAAAGGATGCTGAATTTGAAATTGAAGAAGAAGGTATTTGGGATGACAGATAAGTTGTTGTTTCATTTCTTCTCCTAAATCGGTATGTTTGATCAACGAGTAGCCAAATGAATTCAGAAATCAATAACTATTACGACGCTTTCGACGAGAATGATAAAGTCATTTGTTCGTATTTGCTGCAAATGATCTCAACTTCGTTGCCACAATTTGAAAGTAAGATCTGGCATGGGCATCCAGTTTGGTTTGATAACGGAAACCCGATCGTTGGTTTTAGCAAATTGAAAGGATGTATTCGTCTCCTATTTTGGAGTGGGCAGTCATTTGATGAAACCGGATTGCAAAACGAAGGAAAATTCAAAGCTGCTGAAAAACGCTTTACTTTTCTAAATGAAATAAATCCAGATGATATCAAACGCTGGTGCGTGAAAGCCCAAGAGATTCAATGGGATTATAAAAACATCGTTAAAAGAAAGGGAGTCTTGTTACCATTAAAAGGAATTCAATAACTATAAAGAATATGAACGAGCAAATTCACATCAGTGCTGAAATTGCAGCACCAAAAAAACAAGTGTGGACTAAATATACCGATCCATTGCATATTGTAAACTGGAACTTCGCTAGTCCGGATTGGTGTTGTCCGGCCGCTAAAAATGATCTGCGCGTAGATGGATTGTACGATGTGCGCATGGAAGCAAAAGACGGTAGTTTTGGATTTGATTTCCGCGCAACTTATACGGAGCTAGAAGCGGATAATTCGTTTACTTACCGCATGGAAGATGGTCGCATGTGTAAAGTAGATTTTACTGAAACCGAAGGTGGGACGAAAATGGACATACATTTTGATCCGGAGAATATGAATCCAGTTGAATTGCAACAGGCGGGCTGGCAGGCTATTTTGAATAATTTCAAGGCTTACGTGGAGAGCATATAAAACATGGGAATTCTTCCAATTCGTGCATACTTCGACGTGGCTGAAGCCTATATTGTCAAAGGTCGTTTAGAAGATGAAGGCATCACGTGTTACATCCGTGATGAACATATATTATCCGTTAATCCGCTTTATAATTCGGCTTTAGGCGGCATTAAATTGTGTGTGCAGGAATCCGATGTGGAGTCTGCTATGAAGATTTTGGCGGAATTGGAATCTACCCCATTAACAGATGACGCCGGTAACATCATCACATGTCCAAAATGCGGGTCGGATCATATTATTGGTGATTACAAATCCATGCGAGATCCGCGAAGCATATTAGCAATACTCATCGCGTTCTTCTTCGCGATCTTTCCGTTTTTTGTGAAGTCGGTACGCAAGTGCAGGGATTGCGGGACGGAGTTTAAATGATTTTTTGTTGATTCTGAAATTAACGAGGTAAAAAGGCAATTTTACCTCGTTTGGACTGAATAAATCAATTAAAAAATTAAAGTCGAGCTTTATATTAACATGCTCAATTAATTGATAATCAAAACTTAAAATAAGAGTTTAATATTTTGAGGAAACAAGGTAAAATTGCCTTTTTACCTACAAAAATCAGACTACGAAAAAAAATGAAATTACCCTATTCGCAACGCTTCGATAAGATCACTTGGCAGCATTGCTCGCTCCCCTTTTTTCATGCTTGCTTGATCTCCAGCAAGCCCATGATAATGTACTCCTATAATCGCGGCAAATTCACTAGAAATTCCTTGAGACAACAACCCCAATAGTATACCGGTTAAGGTGTCACCAGATCCGCCTTTTGCCATGCCATTATTTCCGCTCGTATTTAACCAAACTTTTCCTTCCGGAGTTGCAATGGCTGTTATTGCATCCTTTAGTACCACCACGCAGCGATAGGTTTGTGCAAAATGAACCAGTCGTTCTAAGCGATCTGAGCTGTTAATCGATTTTCCCGCCAACCGTACGAATTCTTTTGGATGCGGTGTTAGAATACTGTTCACAGGAAGTTCTTCCAATAAATCCGGATACATGGCCAACATGTTCAGAGCATCGGCATCAATCACAGTCGGTTTGTTCATGCTGAAAACACGCTCAATAGCTCTTCCCGTTCCCGGGTGAACACCCAGACCTGGTCCAATTCCAATGGCATCAATCGCCAATCCATTTGGTAACACGCAATCCGTGATCTCCGTTGTTCCTGTGTCAAAGATCCCCATGCTTTCCGGGATTGAAATTGGCAATACGGCCTTTCCTTCTTGACAAGTATAAACAGTTAAAAGCCCTAACCCGGATCGCAAAGCAGCACGTGCACCCAGGATACATGCCCCCATTTTTCCGCTACTTCCAGCAATGAGCAGTCCATGACCATAAGTTCCTTTGTGACTAAAGCGTTCGCGAAGTGGTATGAGTTCCTGCACGCTGCTTGTTTCCAGCAATTCGTAACGTACTTGCAGCTTCGCGGATTCCTGCTCATTGATGCCGATATCGACCACTTCCCAATCGCCTAAGTACTGATAAGTTTCTGGAAGGAAAAATGTCAGTTTTGGAGCATGAATGGTAAAGGTATTCGTAGCTCGAATCAATATGTCGTGGTCTGGAACTTCATCTGCGGGTAACCCCGAAGGCATGTCGATGGATAACACAGGAACTCCGCTAGAATTGATGCAGTTAATGACATTAGCTAGCAATCCTTCTGGTTTGCGGTTGCCACCTGTTCCTAACAAAGCATCGATCACTACTGCATTGGAGTGAAACAGTGGTCTGGAAGATTCCGAAAAAATAATGATGTCTTGTTTTACACGTTCGAACTGCAACTGACAATCATCGGTCATTTCACCAAAACCTACCAAGTAAATGGTGGTCAGAAAACCCGCTTCTTTGAATAAACGAGCCAGAACGAGCCCGTCTCCACCATTATTTCCGGTACCACAAAACAAGATCACCTCTTGATCTGGTCGTACGTGTTTCAAAATATGTCTAAAACACGCGGTTGCAGCACGTTCCATTAGCGCATATGAAGCAATTGGCTCCAGTTCCATTGTTGCCTGGTCCAAATAACGTTGCTGAGCTGCCGAATAAATGCGCATAATACTATCCTTTCATCAAAGTAGCTGCATGTGGCGCAAAATAGGTTAAAATGCCATCGGCTCCGGCACGTCGAATGGATAACAATGTTTCCATTACAGCACGATCGTAATCCAACCAGCCATTCTTAGCAGCCGCATAGATCATCGAGCATTCTCCACTCACGTTGTATGCTGTAACAGGAGTCGCAAAATTTTCTTTCAATAAATGAATGATATCCAAGTAGCACAATGCAGGTTTCACCATAATGAAATCAGCTCCTTCCGCAATATCCAGTTCCGCTTCAATCAAAGCCTCGCGCTTATTAGCAGGATTCATTTGATAGGTTTTTTTGTCTCCAGATTTCGGGGCAGAATTCAGCGCGTCGCGGAAAGGTCCGTAGAAAGCAGAGGCATATTTAGCTGTATAGGACATTATAGAAACATCGGTAAATCCATGATCATCCAAAGCGTCTCGGATTACTCCTACTCGTCCATCCATC
>CAYLJB010000008.1:0-8394 GCA_964383785.1 uncultured Fluviicola sp. | reverse complement strand
TGTCTGATGGTCCGATAATGTCAATTCCAGCTTGAGCTTGAGCAACCGACATCTTTGCCAAGATCGGTAATGTAACATCATTCACAATCTGTCCGTCAATGACTACGCCATCATGTCCATCAGACGAATAAGGATCTAGGGCAACATCCGACATCAAAACAGCTTCTGGAAAGCGTTCTTTTACAGCACGTATGACATGTAAATAAAAATTTTCATCAGCATAACTGTAAGTCGCTGTTTCATCTTTCAATGCTTCATCAACGGCCGGGAACAAGTCGTAAGTGCGAATCCCCAACTCCATCCAACGTTCGAATTCAGGGAGCAACTGGTCCAGGCTCCATCTGTAGTTTCCTGGCATTGAATGCACTTCTTCCTTGATATTTTTCCCATCTTTTAAAAATACCGGATAAATGAGGTGTTGTGGACCCAGTTGTGTTTCTTCCACCATTGCACGAATGGCAGCGTTTTTTCGATTGCGTCTCGGACGAATGTGCATCATGCTATTAATTTTGTTCAAATGTAGTATATTTCAATTGCGCGGTCAAGCCATCTATTTACACATTAATTTTTCACAATTATTCACAGATAGACAAAGGCTATAATTTTTTGACTATTTTCGTCGCTGATAACTATTTTTAGACAATAACTACCCTATGAATAAAACACTTACGCTCATTTGCAGTGGTTTGGTATTATCAGCCCTGTTTAGTGCTTGTGGCTCCGGTGAGGAGGGAAAGCCTGAAATTGACAAAGAGATCATTGATCCCAATAGTTCGTTGAATACGGATTTTGAAGGAAAGATCTTCAGCATTCCTTCGCCGATGCAAACAGCTATGTTATTGCAAGAAGTAAATGCTCCATTCAAGGAAGAATACCTGCACGATTTGAAAAAAGTGAGTAATTACTCAACCGAAATGCAACGAGCGTTGAACTTGGGGATTTACGGAACTGATCTTGGTTACCTTTCAATTTACAAACAAAACAGTTTAGCTTTAAAGTATCTGTCAACAATCGAAAAATTGACGGGTGATCTTGGTTTGGAAGGGGCTTTCGACAAGACTTTCATGACACGTTTTGAGAAAAACAGTACTAATAAGGATAGTATGATGGTGATCGTGTCAGATGCATTCAAGAAGTCTGATAACTATTTGAAAGCAAACGACCGAAAAAACACATCTGCTCTGATTCTTGTTGGTGGTTGGATCGAGTCGATGTATTTGGCTTGTAACATCAACGCAGAAAAGAGCAATCAAAAGATCCTAGAGCGCATTGGTGAGCAAACAGAAACCTTGAATACGATCATTGAGATCTTGAAATTGTACAATAAGGACAAGGCTTATGATGAGTTGATATCGGATATGACAGCATTGAAAGCTTTATTCGATAAAATTGATGTGAAGTATGATTTTGTACAACCGAAAACGGACGCAGTGAACAAAACAACAACGTTGATGCATAAAACTACAGTTAAGATCGACGCAGAAACATTAAAGGGAATTAACGAACAGATCGCTGCAATTCGCGCGAAAGTAACTGAATAATCTACACCATGAAGAAATTACTCGTATTTGCTTTATTTACAGGATTGGTTTCAACTGCTACTTACGCGCAGGATTGTGAAACGCTAGTGAAGGAATGTGAAAAGATCCTGAAAGGAAAAAACAACAACTTTGTTTCTGATGGCCAGGTGTATACAGCATTGTTGGATCGGGAAAAAGCTGAATTTAAAACTACTTTTTTTGGGGGATCAACTTATCGTATTGCTGCAACTGCAGGAAACGACGATACGTATGTGATCTTTACTGTGAAAGATATGCAAGGAAATATCTTATTTACCAATAAAAACCATAAGAACTCGGCTTATTGGGATTTTAAAGTACCAAAGACTTTGCCTGTAGTAATTGAAACTGAACTGGATTTGGATAAAAAAGTAACCGGTTGTGCGGTTATGATGATTGGATTTAAGCGCTAATAATTAGCGTTTTACCCTTTAAACTACTAACTGAATGAGTGAGCGAATACTCCGCGCGCTGATGCAATTGTTTGCTATCATCGCAAAGGTTGATGAAGTAACGGAAGCATCTCAGGAAGCTATTGCGTCGTCAAATGGACGTCGTATAATCGCTGCTTTTCTGCGTTCGGAACTCAATGAAGAGTTGATTCAAAAGTACCTGCAATTATTTGATGAATATTTGTTGGTACACCACACCGGTTCTGCAAAAAAAGATGGGCAGCGGAAACGCACCTCAGTAAATTCGGTTAAAGTTTTACGTATTTGTTCACAGATCAACGAGGAACTAACACAGCGCCAAAAGGTGATTGTGTTGCTGCGTATTTTTGAGTTTATTCATGCGAATGAGCAAGTGAATGAACAGGAACAGGAATTCGTCCATACGGTTGCTGAATCGTTCAATATTTCCGAAAAAGAATACTTTCAATTAAAGCAATTCATTGAAGCCCCTGCTTCTGTTGTTATAGACGAGGAATGTTTCATGTACGTTTCGGGAAAGGCTGCTGAATTGAGTCTGGCGAGACACTTCGTACAAGAAGGTGTTGAAGGTCAATTGCGTTTTATCCGATTGGAAAGTATCAATATCGTTTTCTTCCGCTATTTCGGGAATGACGAATTGAATCTAAATGGTCAGTTGGTAAGCAATGAGCGTAACCACATCTTGAACCATGGTTCGACGATTCGTACGACCAAAAGTGCACCGATCTATTATTCTGATGTGATCTCTCGTTTCCTGAATGATGGAAATCGCGAAAATATAACATTTAAAGTAGATCACGTCCAATACCATTTCAAAGGAGGAAAGGTCGGACTTCATGAGATCAATTTATTCGAAAAATCGGGTTCTTTGATCGGTGTTATGGGAGGATCAGGAGCTGGAAAATCAACCTTCCTGAATGTTTTGAATGGAAACTACACCCCTACTTTTGGTTCTGTAACCATCAATGGTGTAGATATTCACAGACAACGTGAAAATTTAGAAGGTGTTATTGGTTTTGTTTCTCAAGATGACCTATTGATAGAAGAACTTACGGTTTTCCAAAACTTGTTCTTCAATGCTAAATTGTGTTTTAGCGATTATACGGAAGGTCAGATCAAAAAGAAAGTATTGGATTTGCTTTCTGATATTGGACTTTCAGAAGTGAAGCATTTAAAGGTTGGCTCTCCCTTGGAAAAAACGATCTCCGGTGGTCAGCGTAAACGTTTGAATATTGCTCTGGAATTGATCCGTGAACCAGCAGTCATGTTCGTTGATGAGCCTACATCCGGTTTGTCATCGCGAGATTCTGAGAATATCATGGACATGTTGAAGGAATTGGCGCTCAAAGGAAAGCTGATCTTTGTTGTGATTCACCAACCGTCTTCAGATATTTTCAAAATGTTTGACAAATTGTTGATCCTGGATCAGGGTGGCTATCCCATTTTTGATGGAAACCCGATTGACGCCGTCGTTTATTTCAAAACACACGTACATCACGTGAATGCAAATGAGCGTGAGTGTCCGATCTGTGGTAGCGTGAATCCGGAGCAGATCTTCAATATCATCGAATCTAAAGTTGTGGACGAATATGGTAATCAGACCAAATTCCGTAAGGTTTCGCCGAAGGAATGGAACGAACGCTTCTTAAACGAACGTCCACCACTGGAAACAGAAGAAAGCAAGGACCCGATCAAAGGAACTTCAAAAATTGCCAACAAACTCAAACAATTCAATGTATTCTTTATTCGTGATGTCTTGTCTAAGCTGGCGAACAAACAATACATGATGATCAACTTGCTTGAAGCACCCGCTTTGGCAGTAATACTGGCTTTCTTTGTGAAGTTCTTTAATACAGAGAATGGACGTCAGGAATATGTCTTCTACGAAAACGAGAACATTCCCCAGTACTTGTTCATTGCAGTTGTCGTGGCCCTTTTCTTAGGTATGACCGTGGCTGCTGAGGAGATCATCAAGGATAAAAAGATCTTAAAGCGCGAGAGTTTCTTGAATTTATCCCGTAGTTCCTATTTGCTTTCGAAGATCATGATCATGTTCATCATTTCCGGAATTCAAACAGCATTTTTTGTATTGGTGGGTAACTTTACCCTGGAAATTGAAGGCTTGTGGTGGCAATATTGGTTGATTTTGTTCTCTACTTCATGCACGGCAAATATTCTGGGGTTGAACATTTCGAGTGCATTCAACTCTGCGAAGGTAATTTACATTACGGTGCCTTTATTGATCATCCCACAGTTACTGTTCAGTGGGGTAATTGTGAAGTTTGACAAGCTCCACCCTATTTTTTCAAATACAAACGAAGTTCCGTGGATTGGAAATGCCATGGCATCTCGCTGGGCTTATGAAGCATTGGCTGTAGTTCAGGCAAAAGAGAATGCACACGAAGCTCCGATCTTTACGCTGAATCAACAGAAATCTTCTGCTGGCTGGATGCGCGATTATTGGCTCCCAGAAATGAAGAACCAATTGAACATCTTAGCGGATAAAAAATCGTCAAAAGCTGATTTTGATAAAGCGAAAAAAATTCTTTCAACTGAGATCAATAAAGAAATGGATAAATGGGCCAATCTTTCCTGTGAAGACTGTGCAGATCGTGTTTCTAAAGCTACATACGGAAAAGGAAATGGCGAGGTCCAATCTACAGTTGGAAGTTTCTTGGAGACTGTAAAACGTGTGTATAACAACAGCTACAACGAGGCGAACGCTGCTCTGGATAAATTAGTGGCGGATCTAGGAGATAAAAAAGTACAGGCAAGTCAGAATCGTTATTTAAATGAAAGTCTTCAAGATATCGTGACGAATAGAACCGAGGTTCAAAAGATCATTATTACGGATGACGAATTGTTGCAGAAAGATGATCCATTATACATTGATCCTGTTGGGACTCGTTTCTTGGACGCACCGTTCTATTCACATAAGAAATATTTCTTCGGCACACCGATCAATACTTTCTGGGCGAATATATTGGTGTTGTGGTCAATGACACTTTTCTTGATCGTTGCACTTTACTTTGATTGGTTACGCAAATTGCTGGAGATTGGTGAACGTATAAAACTTCCCGGACAAGGTTCGAAGAATAAAGTATAAAAAAAGCTGCCTTAATCGGGCAGCTTTTTTATTTGAGTATGTTTTTTGCTACATCAACATTCCACCACAAACATGAAGCGTTTGTCCGGTAATGTATGCCGACATATCAGATGCTAAGAAAACTGTTGCGTCTGCAACGTCTTTCGGAGAACCACCTCGCTTAAGAGGAATAGATGCTCTCCACTCCTCTACTACTTTTTGATCCAATGCCCCTGTCATTTCAGTTTCTATGAACCCCGGTGCGATCGCATTGCAACGAATATTACGAGAACCCAATTCCTGAGCTACTGATTTTGTGAAACCAATCAAACCGGCTTTCGACGCAGCATAATTCGCTTGTCCAGCATTTCCGCTTACACCAACAACAGAAGACATGTTGATAATGGATCCGGAACGTGCTTTCAACATGGGACGTTGAACTGCTTTTGTCAAGTTAAATGCAGACTTCAGGTTTGTATTGATCACTTCGTCCCATTGTTCTTCTGTCATACGCATCAACAAGGTGTCACGAGTGATCCCAGCATTGTTTACCAAAACATCTACTGTTCCGAAAGCTTCAACTACATCGTCAACCAATTTCTGAGCTTCATCAAATTTTGCAGCGTCAGATTTGAATCCTTTTGCTACACCACCGTTAGCAGTCAATTCAGCTTCCAATGCACGTGCTTTTTCTTCAGAAGATAAATAAGTGAAGGCCACTTTCGCCCCTTGTTTAACACATTCTTCAGCAATCGCTTTACCGATCCCTCTGGATGCTCCGGTGATCAACACCACTTTATTGTCTAATAATCCCATAATTTTCTTTTGGTTTACTCAAAGGTAATAATTGTTCTGTCTTATTGCATGAAGCTCGTTGATGAGTTATTCCCGATTGACTGTTAATCTCGCGAGTCTATATCCACCAAAGTCCAAGCTTTTCTTCTAACGATATTAGTTTTTCGTGAAATGTTTTAAGATCTAATTGTTTGATGCAGTCAGTAAGTTCATCAATTTCCGGTTCAATAATTAATTCTGGATTGTGCGCATGTTTCACATGTACTGCAAGTATTTTCTCAAGGTCAATAAATACAGGTGCGAGATTTTCAGGATCCAACTTCTGGACACTTTTCAAACGATCAAAAACTACAGAGAGTTCTAGTAGCATCTTACCGAATGGTGAATTATGATCGATCATCATTAGTTGAATAGATCCCAAGAGAATCCGAAACGCAATTGCAAAGGCACAACGGGATAACCTAATAATTGTTGATTGGATTTGGTAAACGTTTGCTCGATGTTCTCTACACGCAAGAACCAACGGAAGAAGCCAAGATCAAAATTGGCAAACGCATGCAACTTGGGCATTGCTGCAAACGACTTGTTTGCGGAATTAAACGTGTAAACATGAAACATCGGGTCGAAATCCATGAGCTCATAAGAACCAATATAGCCTGCATCAATTCCTATTGCAGTTTGAAGTTTTTTAGCTTTGAACAAGGCTCCTCTGAAACCAAGTCTTAAATATGCCTGGTAACCAGGAAGAAACGATTGCTCTGATACCGCAAGGTGTAACGATGGCTGAAGGATCAGTTTCTTGAATGATAGATCTCCTCGTAAGTTCGCTTGAAGAACTTGTATGTTGGTCAAGGTATCCTGACGCCAAGCGCTATCTAAATACCACGCATGATTCTGCAGGTTATTCCATCTAAAAAGAGCGCTAACAGGAACTTTTCCCAGTTTTAAATCAGCTGAAAGGCCAGCGGACATGGTTGTTTGCAGTTGTTTGTTAATCCAATCGTATGAAATGTGATTCCCCAAATAATGGCGTTGGAATTGTTGAGGATACTGTCTTTCAAAACCGAAGAATGCATTTGCATTGACTTTATCAGAACGCCAAGATACATTTCCATTGTAGTTCAACTCTCCAGCAGCTCCAGTCAAGGTGTAATGCAATTTGTTCGCGAATTGAATTTTCGAATTGAATCGTAACAACAGCCTTCCGTTAATGCCCCATTCGGTTGTGTCACGATGCAAGGTCAGGTTATCAAAGTCCCAATAAGAACGATCTCCTCCTATTTCGAGCTGGATTTTCTGTGAATGGTAAAAATAGCCGGCTGCAAGTTGAATGGTTCTTAATTCACTATAATCATTCGTAGCGAGACTGTCGTAATTATACGTGGTGTAAAGACTATAGATTTGGTCGTCTTGAAATCTTCTGTTGTCAATGCGCAATTCCGGTGTCATGAATAAACCGGTCTTATGAAGAGTGTCTTTTGTAAATGAGAAATAATTCCTCAACCTAATTCGAGCATGCTTGGCTGTCTGCTTGGCCCCACTGCGCGTGACACTTTGAAATATCAGGTCATCTTCAGGTAAAGACAAGGTATCGCCAAGTAATCCATCGCTGTAATTCTGTTGTCTAGATTTAAAATTCACGTGAAGTGATGATCCAAAGCGTGGACCGATGAAACGTAAACTTCCTTGAACGTAGTTGCTTTCGAACCCACTGTTTCTCAGTAATTCACCAGAGAAGTTACGTCGGTAATCGAATTGAGCCGAAAGCTTTTTGTTTACTTGTTGCGTATAACTGATTCCTGCTGGTTGACTGGCTGCTGATCCCATGGAATAAAATAGCCCAATATGAGCAATGGAAGAATAACGCTGAGAAAATTCGCTTGGATCTTGACCCAATAGTAATTGAGGTGAGAATAACTGGTTATTGGTTAACCAAGCATCCGGTAAAGTAGATTGATATCCGCTGATAGATCTGTCGGCAGAATCTAAGCTGCCCGAAATGCGATGTCCAGGTTTGATAGAATCCCCGAAATAATGAAAAAACGGTGACTGAGCTGAAGCCAAAAAAGGCAAACAACTCAAAAGCATTACAACGTAAAATGAGAATACTTTAGACATGACCGTAAAATGAAAAAGGTCTCATCGGCCAAATGGCTGACAAGACCCAATCTATCGAATGTGCTTCGTATTACAATTTGTTCACGTGAAGTGCCAATCCGGACTTCAAGTTAGAAGCTTTGTTCTTGTGGATCACGTTGCGTTTTGCCAACTTGTCCAACATAGCTACTACTGATGGAAGTAGCGCTTCAGCTTCTTTCTTATCTTTCAATGCACGTAGCTTACGCATAGCGTTACGAGTAGTTTTGTGCTGATACTTGTTACGCAAACGTTTCGCATCGTTTGAACGAATTCGCTTTTGTGCTGACTTGTGATTTGCCATTTTTTTCTTGTTACTTATTCAAAAAACTTGCAGCCCATAGGAGAATCGAACTCCTGTTTCCAGGATGAAAACCTGGCGTCCTGA
>CAYLJB010000007.1:3519-55837 GCA_964383785.1 uncultured Fluviicola sp. | reverse complement strand
CCTTAAGATCAGAAAAAAGTATTCCTTTGTCCAAACTCGTTTATTCCAAAGATTCGATCGATCAAGATGTAACAATTTGGACCTTTAGAGACGGCCTGTTGACGATTGTGCATTATTCTTTTGAGCAAAAATCAGAACGCGTGCTAGCGACCTATCACTACACGGCGCATGACAATAGCCTTTTGCAGATCACCCTTCCCGACGGTTCCATAGTTTCTTTCACCGTAGGTATCGTTTCCACCGGAAATTACGCTGTCCTCTACCGGAAAAAGGATAAAAATAGGAATTAGTTCAAAGGATATCCAATCAAGTAAATTATCTTTCCCCCTCTGCCATTTTCCAATTTTCCGGAGCGCCAATAGTAATCCTTGGTATCTAGTTCGGCTGTCAATTCATCCAAATCTTTTGGAGCATATAGTTTGAAAAGAGCCATAAAACCGTCAAAAAAAGTTAGAAATGGCAAAATCGGAATAAGGTAGGTAAAAATGATCCGTCCCAATCTAAATGGTTTTACAAATGGCGCCGTTAACAAAACGGTCAATGGAACAATTACGGTCATCCCAAAAACTTGCCACAAACTGTCGTTATTGCCTTCAACTATCACAACTGCTTGCCTTTTATGAGCGATTTGTTTCAACAAGTTTTTAGCGTCGTTTACCGTATATTGATGAAACGCATTAACGCTGAGATATAAGCCTTTTTCAGAAGCGGTAAAATTTTCTCCATTTACATGTATGCGTTCTATTTTTTTGTCAATGAAATGATCTACCGTTTCAAAACCAGCACCACATTTTTTATCGATTACAACAATGCGATCTGCTTGTTTCAAGCCTTCGTCAATGACCGGCATGAATGGTTTTGCAGCGTTTACCTTGTTCACGAACCACGTCATAAATTCGTGAATACACGTCGTTAGAAATGCCGGAAACCATCGGGCATTTGTAAACTGAGGGGCTTGTTTTCTTTTCATGTGCGACGATAATTGTATATTTAGACCAAATGTACTAATTATTTTAGACCAAGTGGACTAAATGAAGAAAACCAAGAAAAATATTCTTGAGACTGCGCTCCGTTTGTACAATAAACACGGGGTCTCAAGTATCTCTATTCGTCAAATTGCAAATGAAGCACAAATCAGCCACAGCAATTTGATCTATCACTTTCCTACACATGAAGAGATCGTATTGGCCTTGCATGATCAGTTGCTCGAAAAAGCTATTGAACTCAATCAAAAAACACTAGTAGACCAGTCGTTATTGAAGGCATTTTTCGAAAGCACGAAAATTGGTTTTGGTATTGTCTACGATTATCAGTTTTTGTTTTTGGACTTACATCATCTATGTACAACTTACCCAAAGATCAAGAAAACCATGCTGTCGGTGGAGGAGGTGCGTTCAGCAATGTACCGCGGATTGATTGAAAAGTTAATAGCCGAGCAACTTATGAGGGCCGAAGAATTTGACGGCGAGTTTGCCATTTTCATTGATCAGATCAAGTTATTCAGTGATCACTGGTTGGTTTCTTCCGCCATTTATGACAGTCTGGAAACTCCTGTTCGTATTGAAAAGTACGCGTACCATTTATTAAATCTTTTCTATCCCTATTTACTTGACGCCGGAAAGACAGAATTTAACACACTTCGCTTAGCCTTGGATCGGTAAATAAGCGTATTTAATTGGGCACAATTAGTTCACATAAATACGGAGATAAAATTTCTATTGGATAGAAAACGGATTACACAACTAAGCGAAATCAACTATTGATTTTTATATCAGAATGATCCCTTAAACATCATGTTTTTAGATATACAAGAGGTGAAAAGACTAAATAGTATTGATCTCACTGCTGCTAAGGGGAAGAGATTGTATTATAGTAAAATTAAAGCATGGATTAGTATCAGTTTTCATTTGGCCTATGTCATTTTTAGTATAGCCATGATGTTTTATTTTCACCATTCAAGTAAATCTCTCGTCGTGTTAATTTTGTCTGTTGTGGTAGGTTTTTTAGGCATTACCGATCCAATAAGTCGTTTAATGCTAAAAAATCCAGTCTTTATACTCTACGATGGAAAGCTTTATTACATCAAAGAGAATACTTGGTTTGATATCACGAAATTCAAATTTACGGATGAGATGGTTGGTCGCAATAATTTGTCACAAACATATTGTATGTTCGATTATCGAGAGCGGCGCATTTTTGCTGAAAATAATTGGCATTTGGAGGACCCAGAGCCGTTTAAAAGCAATGTGCATTATCAACAACTCATCAAGAATCGTGAAAAACGAATGACCTAAAGCCCCTACCCCTCCAACTCGTATAAAAACTTCGAAATCTTTACGCGCAGTTCTTTGGCTGCTTGTGAGATGAGGTCGTCCACATCGCGGATGGCACCGCCAATGAGTGGTTCGTTGCAAGATCCACGCTTGTTGCGTACGCGTTCACGAGAAGATGCGGTGCGTGTCCAGGATTCTAACTGTTGACCGTTACGATACAACTTTGCTGTGACAGTTACCTCCAGATCCCGGTAGTATACATAGGCTGTTTCGTAATTGAAGGAACAGCTATCGGTGTAAGATTCACGGTTGATGCCTTCATCTACCGAAATTTGGGTAATACGCAGCTCAAAGGGACACGCCGTATCCACCAGAAAAATGTTGTTCCTATATAAGAAATCTGTCAGATCTTTGCGGAACTGGGCATCAACTTCATTCTCGGTGAAATAGGAAACATACTGTGGATATTGCACCGGCTCAAATGGATCAAAGGTATTGAAAGGCTCAAATGCACCTTCTGGACTAATACTTGAAACATTGGAACAAACAATGGTCATTGGAACTGGGTTCGATAGTTTTTTCCCGCGTTTACATGAACTGAAAGTGGCAATAAACAAGGCAGAAAAAGCAATATAAATAAAGTTCATGTTTCAAATTTTCACAATCTTTTAACAAAAAGAAGGCCAAGAATGCAAGGGATGGTTCAAACATGGTTCAAGGAGTTCAACTCTTTTCAGTACTCCATGTTCAATTTTCGATGGTCTTGAACTTTTGATCTTCTTGAACTTGTTTCAACCCAAAGAACGCAAAGAAAGAAAGGCCACAGAGATTGAATTGCTCTTACTTTTCAATTCTCAATTATCAAATTTCAATTGTTAATCCTCTTTTTCTTCTTCACTCTCTATACTCTGTGTTTAACAGTTCGGGTAGCCGATTTCCTTCGACGATCTGAATAGTGCCAATTGGACCTCATCCAAAGAGCTTAATTTAACCTGTGCCGAATAACGGAAAAGAAGATGAGGTTCAGTTAACCACGTATACCGAGAATTACTTAACCTAAAACGAAGTTCCGGTTCCGTAAAGTAAACCGAAGGCATCTATTCCAAAACTGTAACTACAGCCCAGGTACATGATGAAATTTTCGCCACGAAAGATCTTTAATCGACCGGCAACAATTGGTGCAAACCGAATACTGTTTTTGGTGTCTATTAAACAACTAACCAGGGGACCGGCCTCAAATTCCAAGGCTGTTTTATCATTGATCCGGTATTTTAAGCAACCAACCAAGATCCCACTTCCCAGCGTAGGAGAAGCTTTTTCGTTCACCAGTACACCGTTGATCAAGAATTGTTTGGATTCTGTAGCTAAGTTAAAGAAAACCGGAATTCGGAGTCTGCGATCCGGTCTGAACTCGGCCGAAAAAAGTACAGCGCTGGTTGGAAGAACCACGGCCTCGTTCTCTACAATACTTGTTTGTTTGGAATTTGAAATGAACAACAATGATTGCCCAAAACTAAGTTCGAAATTACGGTAATTGGTTTTACTCGAATCTGAGCCCTGAGCATGGAGTGTTAACGCACCAATTAAAACACCAAGTTGAAAAAGAAGTTTCATACTGATCTTGTATTGTGGGAAAGGGTGTTTTGATTCGGAAATTTAAACAATTATAGAGGTTCATCCTAATTCAAAACTCCTTTTTTCATTAGTTAGTGCTTCATGAGATTTCACCCTTTTCAAGTGTAAGGTTTCAATTTTCAATTGTTTTGAACTTTTTTCCTACATGAGTTGTTGAAACATTATGTTGCGTTTTCCTATCTTCTTGGTGCTGAATTTCGGCGCACTCTTCTTTGGTTCCATACTCATGGGTAGTCCTGCTGCGAATGAATGGTACCAACAACAAGACTTAGCACCTTGGACGCCTCCCGGATGGGTCTTTGGAGCGGCTTGGTTCACGATCATGGTCGTTTTTGCTGTTTTTCTAGCGCGCGTGTTGAAGAAAACAAACCGAAAATTTGAGTTTTGGATCTTACTTGCTGTCCATTACTTACTCAATATAACTTGGAATCCACTCTTTTTCAAATGGCATTGGGTGGGAACAGCACTCATTGTTCTTGCATTGCTTTGGGTAGTGGTTTTGCTCATGTGGGTGCGTTTTCGCAATACGGCCGGCTGGACAGGCTGGTTGTTATTGCCTTACCTGGTTTGGTTGGTTTTGGCTTTCTCGTTGAACGCTTTCGTTGTGTGAATGGAGAACTGACTTGAAACAAATCTTGTTATTTTCGCAGTATGATGAAATGGATCTATGTTGCTTGTTTGCCTTTGCTGCTTACTTCCTGTTTTCGTTGGGGGGCTGAAGCTAAGTATTTGAAATTCCGGGACTATGACCTTGTGGGTGACGGAAATAATAACGACTCAACTTTTTTTGCCGTGACCTATGAAAACTTAGGTGAGTATGAAGTAACCAATCCATATTTGCGTGTTGTGGTGAAAGATACTACGAGAAACATATTATTGTTCAAGCGTATTTTGTTCTCCGAGGGAGCTAATTATGCAACCATTCCTGCTCACCAACAAATGACTTATTACATCTACGCAAAGCAGTTTCAACTAACGGATCGCGCCGACAAGATCAAGTTCTTCATTTCTTGGGAAAACTACAAAGGAAAAAACAGTGGGCGTAGGAGTGTTCGTCAACTATGAGTGTGAATCTGCCCGAAATCGAAGTGCTGATCGATCGGATTAAACGTGGCGACCAGCAGGCTTTTTCAGAGGTCTATGATCGCTACTGCGGTGCTTTGAATGGAGTAGTTCAGCGCTTTGTGAAGGATCCGGATGCAGCAGAAGACGTGCTTCAAGATACCTTTGTAAAGATCTGGAAGAACTGTACCACCTACGACCATACCAAAGGAAGTTTTTTCACTTGGATGCTCAATATTGCACGCAATACATCCATCGATCACCTGCGCAAACAACAAAAAAAGGCGATCGGCGAAAACCGGATTGGGGAGAATAACGTAGGTTTGTCATCGGCCAACGAACAAAATACCAATACCATAGGCTTGATGGCCATGGTAGGCAAATTGAATCCGGATCAGCGCTTGATGGTGGAATACCTGTATGTAAAAGGATATACTCAACAAGAGGTGGCGGATGAATTGGAAATTCCTTTGGGAACTGTGAAAACGCGCACGCGCATGGCGATGAAGGAATTGAGAAAGTGGTTTACAATACTGATGGTGTGGATATAAAAGCGTACATAGAATCGGGGATCCTGGAATCGGTGATTTTGGGTGAGGCCACTGAACAAGAAGTTCAGGAGGTGCGCTGTTTGTCGCATATTTATCCGGAGATCAAAACGGAACTTGAACAAATTCGAGCTGGTTACGAGAATCAAGCAATACAAGAAAGTATTGCTCCAAATCCGGCACTCAAAGTACGGATCATGGACGCTATCCGTAACGAAAAACAGGAAACATTTCTAAAAACAGAGGTGGCTTCGGAATCTAAGATCGTTTCTTTGGCTCAGAATTCTGATAAAAACAGCTCTTCCTGGAAATGGGCAGCAGCAGCTTCCCTGGTACTAACCTTGGGCCTTGGTTCTTTGTGGGTTTTGAGCATGTCTGATGCCAAACAAATGCGTGCCGAACTGGCGGTTTTGGAACAGAAAAAACAGCAAGATGATCAGATCATGATGGCCATGCAAGTTGAGCAAGAGCGCATGCAGGATATCCAAAAAGTCCTCACGCTTGGCGATCTGAAAACAGTAGTCATGAACGGCATGACCAAAGATCCGAAGGCAGAAGTGCACGTGATGTGGAGTCCGGGAGATAAAAAAGCCGTGATGGTTGCCGAGGAGATCACGCCTGCACCGGCCAATATGCAATACCAGTTGTGGGCAATCGTTGATGGAACTCCAAAAAGTATGGGTCTTTTTACCTACGATGAATTGGACAATATGACTGAGCCTTTCGCGGTGTATGATCAAGAGATCGAAGCTTTCGCGATCACCCTGGAAAAAATGGGTGGAAACCCGACGCCAACCATGGAAATGATGGTAGTGATGGGTGAATTGGCGAGCAAATAGGGCGCATTTTCCGCGCAATGTTTCTGGGAATGGTATATTTGAAAAAAAAATTGAGCCATGATTCGTCCTTCTGTTTTGCGTCCCGGAGATACCATTGCACTTGTTTCACCCGCCAAAGCGATCGAACCGGAATTGATCCAGGCAGCAGCCAGATTTTTTGAAGAAAAAGGATATCGGGTACTCATCGGAGCACATGCTGCAGGTTCACACAACTATTTCAGCGGAACCGATTCAGAACGAATCGCTGACTTGCAATGGGCTATTGATCATCCGGATGTTAAGGCAATCATTTGCAATCGCGGTGGATATGGAGCCTTACGTGTGTTACAGCAAGTTCAATGGGCCAATTTTTTGCGCGAACCACGCTGGCTGGCTGGTTTTTCGGACATTACCAACTTTCATTTACAGGGATTGAAATTGGGTGTTGAAACCATTCACAGCACCATGCCCCTGAATTTTGCGGAAAACACCCCGGAATCCTTAAGCAGTTTGTTTTCCATTTTGGAACACGGTCATACTGAAATCCACTGGGAAGCCCAAACACCCGGGATTTCTGGTTCGGCTACAGGTCGTGTAATTGGCGGAAACCTGTCGATTCTCTACAGTTTGTTGGGAACGCCATTGTGTCCGTCCTTTCAAGATACTATTTTGTTTATTGAAGATGTTGGGGAACAGATGTATCACCTGGATCGCATGTTCCAAGCTATGAAATTGGCCGGAGTCTTTGACGAAATTGCCGGTTTGGTGATCGGAGGGATGACGGATATGAAAGATACGGCTACACCAACCAATTTTACCCTTGAATCTTTGGTTCGTGAACTTGTACAATTTCGTTCCATTCCAGTGGCATTCGACGCACCGATCGGACATCAGGACGACAATCAAGCGGTGATCGTTGGTCGTATCGGACATTTGACCGTGGCGGACAAGCAAGGCGCCTTGGTGCAGTCGAATTAACAATCATTGTCGTCTTTGGTATTGTTTTTGAAGACGGGCGACTTACTTTTACAAGCGAAAATGAAACTTATGAAATTCTGGTTTGGATTAGCGGCTCTTTTCTTGGTGTTCACGATGAGCTCTTGCGTGGACATTTTTGACGAATTGATCTTGCATAACGATGGTAGTGGAACCTATAAATACACCATCAATTTGAGTGCGTCCAAAGTGAAGATCAACTCTGTTTTGGCGTTGGATAGTTTGGACGGACAACGCGTACCGAAATTACCGGAGATCAAGACACGCATTCAAGAATACAAAGATAAGCTGGAGGCCAAAGAAGGTATTTCGAACGTAAAAGTGGACGCGAATTACGACGATTTCGTCTTCAAATTCAGTTGTGATTTCACCACCCTTACGGCACTTCAAAATGCGGTGAAGGAATTGATCAAGGAGCAAAGTAAAGAGAAGAACGACCCTATGTTCAGTGAAACTTGGTTGACTTGGGATGGGACAACGTTGGTGCGTTCGATACCGAACTTTCAGTCGCCGATCCACCGTTTAAAAGCAGAAGATCAAGAGGCTTTGAAGAACGGGAAGTACATTTCAGTAACGCGCTTCGACAGCCCGATTGCCAAATGTGATCACCCACAAGCGCAGATCAACCCAAGTAAAACAGCAGTAATGGTGAAGGCATCTACGCACGCTGTTGCGTCCAATCCTTCTTTGCTGAAAAATACCATCACGATCACCCGCTAGGAAATTTCGCCGATTTTAACACAAGTTATCAACCAAATGCCTGTTGATTGCTGAATTTGCCCCGGCAATTCAAAAATGGTATGTACATTCGTATTATCAATTTTTTAGCGTATGCGTTTCTTACGTGCATTGCCACTTTTAGTGCTGTCTACAGCGGTGTTTGCTCAGAATTCTGAAGACATTATTCCCAAGGATGCTGTAACAGTTTTCAGTTTCAACAACATTTCGATTTTCCAGAAGGTTTCCATGGATGAATTGGTTAGTTATGACTTCATGACGGAACTGCAATCGGAATTGTTTGATGGCTCTACCCAAGGCAAGACGATGAAGGAATCCGGAATCGATTTCAATCAAAAAATGAACGTCTTTTACGGGAAAAACCCGGAGTTCGAATTGTCCGGCTTTACCTTTGGCATCAGTGATAAGAACCAATTGTTCACGGTTTTTGACGATTTCGACCGTATGGAAAGCTTCGTTCCGGAGGTGGAATACTACAACAACTATTTCAACCACCTGTTCATTCGCGGCAATGTGGGCTTATTGATCCGTGTAGATTCGGACCAGGAATTCTTGACTGAAATGACTGATTCGATCTGGGTTGCTCGCGGTAATGAATTGCCTTGGGTGTATGACTATGATGATTTCTATTTGGATGAGAATGGTGAGCCGATGGAAGAAGGTGACATCATAGAAGACGAAGGTGCGGAAGAAGGCGATGAAATGGAGGAAGTGATCGAAGAGGAAGTAGCAGCATCTTCGGATACTGATAACGAAGAATTGTTTAAGAATTATTACGAATTGCGTGATAGTTTGGAGTCGGAACTTTCCAGAAAACGCCTGCAGGATCTGATCACAGATCTTTTCCTGAATGGCAAGAACCTGAAAAAACAAGATGCCCGATTGGCTTCACAATTGACCCATTCGTCTGATGGGATCTTCTACTTAGATAACAGCCGCAACTTCCGCAACACAAACGGATTGTGGTATTTCCAAACAATGTTCCCGGAATTGTATAAAGATTTGGGTGAATTGTATACCGGAAATGTGTTGTTAGGGGATATTGTATTGAACAATGAAACGGTAGATATGACCTTGGAAGCGAATTACGGTGATGCACTTGGTTCGATCTACGAAAAATTGAATGGCGCGAAGTTCGATAAGAACGTATTGAAGTACATTCCGAAAAGCAACTCGGGCTTTTTTACTTATAACATCAACTTGCGTGAAGGTTATGAGCGTGCATACGACATCATCATCCCTATCTTGAGCGAAGAACGCAATCCACGGATCTCTGCCAATGTATTGACGGTGGAATTGTTGGATGAATTCATCAATAAAGATGCCTTGTTCAGTACCTACAAGGGAAGCATGTTTGGAACATTCAACGGTGTGAAACGCGTGAAAACTAAGCGCATTGAATTCTTCTACGACGAAGAAACTTTCGAATATGGAGAGCGCGAAATTGAAAGTGAAGAAGATATGCCGGTCTTTACGATCGGTTTCTCTACTGCACGTCCGGATATTCCTGAAAAGATCTTGCGTCATATGTCGCGTTTGACGTCGCAATTCAAAAATATGGGGAATTACTGGGTGTACGAAGATGCTATTTTGAATTCCTTGCCGTTGTACATGATCAATAAGAATGGACTGTTCATTTTTACAAATGACGAAGACTTGGCGAAAAATCACTCGAATGGGTATGGTTCAGAGGCGATCAGTGCTTCGGTTGTGAAGAAAGCAAAGAAGAGTGGTTCAGTCTATGGCTACATGAATGTGGGTGATGTGATCAATAAGTTACCACGCGAAATGTTCAGCGCGGAACGCTACGAATTGTTGGAATCCATGAAAGGCAAGAAAGGCATCATGGAAATGACCTCTTCGAAAACAACGACGTCGAAAACGGTTTATAAAATGACGTATAGCTTTGATGGAGCGGATAATGCCGGAAAATATCTACTTGACTTGGTAAACACTGCTTACATCCTTTCTAAGCAATAAAGATGAAATCAGAAGGAATTGGAAATAAGGTATTGCTGATCGTAATGCTCTGTGCATTGCTTGGTCTCTTCCTATACTTGCGTCCGCGTTTGTTTGCTCCAAAACCTGAACCAACATTGATGGATCGCCTGTCGGAAGGAAATATCATCGGGAGATTTTTCCTCCTGGATGTCGCTCGCGAAACCTCTTCCATGCTTTACAAACAGAAGGTTCCATTCCGTGAGTACATGACCTATGATTTCTTGTTGAGTCAGGGTAAAAGTTACGGACTTGATTTACAGAAACCGGGCTATTTCTTTAGCAACGGACAAGAAGAATGGGGCACCTACCTCACGGTGTCAGATAGTTCCAAGATCATTCCAGGATTGGTGCGCATGAATCAGTACATGGAAGTGAAGGACACGATGGTATTCGGACAACGGATCTATAAAATCCCGGCTCTGGAAGTGTATTTATATTACGATAAGACCTTCCTGTTCGTGTACCATGGAAATCAATTGAAAAAGCGTTTGGGAAAGGCCCTTTATGCTGAAAACGGGGAAATGGAAACCATGTGGAAGCACTTCGAAAATGTGCCGACCTTTAAAGACGAGAAATTGGTGGTCTTTGCTCAAAATAAAGAGCTACATGAGTACGGCGTGGATTATGGTGTTTTTGCGCATGATTCAGATTCTATGGAGTTCAAATTGAAATCCTATGTGCACACCTGGATGGACTTAAAGGTGAAATTGAAAGACCCTGGTCCAGCCTTGGAATCAACCGAGAATGTGACAAAAATGTTGAACTTACACTTGGATATTTCAAGGTTGAAAAAAGATAAGAATCATCCTATTTACAAGTGGATTGCTAAATTGGGTAAAAAGATCGGTTTCCCAACAGATGCCTTTTTCGAAGCGTGGGAAGGAGATCTTAGTTATCGCGAAGGTGGCATTCAAATGATCACTGAAGAAGTGGTGGAAATGGGCGTGGATGAAGATTTCAATCAAGTAGAGATTCGTAAACAAAAGCAAGTCCCGGTGCCCGGTTTCGGCGTGTTAATGTCTGTGAACGACAAGAGCAAAGAATTTGTAAATCGCCTCTTTGCCAAAGGGATCGTCAATAAACAAGGAAATAAGTACCGCTTTTTGTTTTCACCGCCTCTCAAATTGAATTTTCAGCCGAATTTCATCAGTGCCTACACATCTGATGCTCCGCCAAAACAGAGCTTATCTAATGCGTGTAGTGGTATCGTGAATTACAAAGGGACCATGTTGGAATTTCGCATAGATTCATTGAATACACGCGACATTTACGGCTCCCTCCATTTCCCGGTGAACCGCTTGATCAAAAAGCAAAAATTATTTTAGGATCAGTGTCCTCCCTGATTCAAATATGGGATGAAGATGTTCTTCGCTTCCGTGAAGAAACGCATGGCTTCCCAACCACCTTCACGCCCAACTCCGGATGCCTTTACTCCTCCAAATGGCGTGCGTAGATCGCGTACCAACCACGAATTGATCCACACTATACCCGCGTGAACATTGTCGGCTACACGGTGCGCACGATTCAAGTCGGTAGTCCAGATCGTAGCACTCAAACCGTATTGGGTGCTGTTTGCCATGTGCAAGACCTCTTCTTCACTGTCGAAAGGTGTTAGGGTCACAACCGGACCGAAGATCTCTTCCTGATTTGTTCGACAATTGTATGCCAATCCTTCGATCACTGTTGGTGCGATGTAATACCCCCGATCGTATGGTGCTTCCAGATTTACGCGGTGTCCACCACATAGAACTGTTCCACCTTCTTCCTGAGCAAGTTGAATGTAAGACAATACTTTCTCCATGTGCGGTTGTGAAACCACAGCTCCCATTTTGGCTTTCGGGTCATTTGGATAGGATACGGTCAGTTGTTTCACGCGCTCTACAAAAGCACTTTTAAAGCGGTCGTAAATTGCACGTTCAATGAAAATACGTGAACCACACAAACAGATCTGACCTTGATTCGCAAAAGAAGAACGAACCGTTGTCTTTAACATTTCGTCAAAGTCACAATCAGCGAAAATGATATTTGGGTTCTTTCCACCCAATTCAAGGGAAAGTTTTTTGAACATTGGGCCAGCCGTGCGTGCAATGTACTCTCCGGTTTTCGTTCCACCCGTGAATGAAATAGCTTTTATCTTTGGATGTTTTACGATCGCATCACCTACAGATTGACCCGTACCGTGCAAAATGTTCAAGACTCCTGCAGGCATGCCGCTTTCAGCAATTACTTCACCTAACAAATAAGCGGTGTATGGGGTAATCTCAGAAGGCTTTGCAATAACACAGTTTCCGGCTGCTAAAGCAGGAGCGATCTTCCACGAGAATAAATAAAGCGGTAAGTTCCACGGCGAAATGCACCCAACAACTCCAATCGGTTTGCGAGTAGTGAAATTTACACCCAAGCCTTCCATGTAATGCGATTCTGAAGCAACGTGTTCCACGGCAGTTGCGAAGAAATGAAAGTTCGAAACGGCTCTTGGAATGTCCACGTGTGCTGCCAAACTTAAGGGCTTTCCATTATCGCGGGATTCCGCGGCCACAAATTGCTCCATGCGTTTTTCAATTCCTTGAGATAAGCGCATCAAAATAGCACCGCGTTCCGCAGCTGGCATAGTAGACCAAATTGGGAATGCTTTTTCAGCGGCCTCAACCGCCATTTGTACATCTTCTTCTGTTGAATTTGGGATCTGACAGTACACGCTACCGGTCGCCGGTTCGTAATTATCCATGTATTGACCCAAAACCGGTACACAATAGTTGCCGTTGATGAAATTGCGAAGTTGTTCCATAGTTGGTGTTATTTCGTGGAGTACAAAGATACCGAAAGGATTTGGTTCACTTGTGATTTCTGATTGGAATCTGTTAAATTCTGAAACGCAATCCGCTGCGAATTTGAATGCCGAGTTGCATGGCCCCCAAGTAGTTGATCCCTGCTCCACACTCCAAATAGATCTGCTCCAAATTACGACCAAAGCCGTTGTTTCTGAAGAGCAAACCAGCGTGCAGATCCTGATAGATCTCCATTGGTGCACGCGGGAAATACAGGGTTGCGGCTGTGCCGGCATATACGTTCAACATCCGGTGGAAGTCGCTAACCAATGGTATGTTCGTTTTTGCCACGTAGTATTCTTTGAAAGGCGCATAGCCCCAGATTAGAAAGTCATATTGAATACTTCCCCAACCGGCCAACTGATGATCGATCCCTGCTTTGGCCGTTATTTCGGAACGCTCATAACGGTATTGTCCGTAAGCTGTAGCTAAACCCAAAACGCCATTCAGATAAGCTCCTCCCAAATCCAATCCGAATTGCATCCAGCTGTAGCCATTTGTCAAAGGCTCGCTGCTATGCGGGTCCAAACTGTCTATGGAATAATTGGGTTTGTAAAATTCGGATGAGCCGGTGCAGGTTGGGACATAACCGTATACTTGCCAACCGGAACGTTTTACGGTTTGTACCGGAAGTTCAGCGAAATAGTAAAAACTGTTCTTTCTGCCCGGAAGTGTATGCCAATAAATGGATTGTTCTTTCAGCGAATCCGCAAAGTAGCTTTTTCCGGGTTGTACGAATTGTCTGGGCACCACTAGCGTGACTTCATCGAAGAAGGGTCGGTTGCGCACCTGCACATGTTGCATCACCATGATGTCGGATCGCGGGATATCCACCAAACTCCAATCGGAGCCATTATCTGCATCACAAACTGTACAGGCTGTTGAATCCGTGCTTTTTGGTACACGGAACAAGATTCCGTAGCGTTCGAAGTCAGCGGCTCTAACTGTGGCCACATAGCGATTGCGCTTCCACCACAAGTCGCCACTGGTTTCCAGTTTCCACTTTACTTGTTTGGTATAGCCGGTTTTAGCCGACATGGAGTACACCTTCCATTTTTCATTCCAATGGTGTGTTTCGATCTCCAATTGTACCAAGCGCAGGTTGCCTTTGCGGTAATGTGTTTTCTTACAACGTGTCAGGATGGAATCGGCCAAGACGTAGCAATGTAAGGACAGCGTATCGCGTTTAAAATCTTCATCGAATTGCGTTTTTGATGGGGGCAGGACTTTGTAAAACACCACCACTTCAACACGTCTATGATTCAAATGCGCTTTTGTGGGGTCGGCTTCTTCGCCAAAGGCATAGCTGGAAATGACCAAAGTATCTCCCAATTGACGGTGCAAGTGTTTGTCCACTAATGCACAGCGTTTTTTTGAAAGTTTGAGGTTCTTCTTCTGCTTCCCGGTGCTTTCAGCATAACCATTTAGTGCAACGCTGTCCACGTTACCGATATCGTTGCGCAACATGAAGTCGTTCAACAACAATTTATTTTCCGGACTCATTCGGAATGCCCCGCCTTGATAAAAGATGGAAACGGTGTCTTGAGCAAGGCTGGTTTTTGCGCATAAAAAAACGCACACAATCCAAAAAAGCTTGGCTACGCGTGCGCTATATTTTTGATTGCTGATCATCCTCACTGCTAAGTCGTGTGAGGGAAGATAGCAATTATTCGTGAACGATCAATTTAAAACCTTTTCCATGCACATTCAAGATCTCGATGCGCGGGTCTTCTTTCAGCAGTTTACGCAATTTGGCAATGTATACATCCATGGATCTTCCGTTGAAGTAATTGTCATCACCCCAAATTGCACGTAAAGCCGCTTGACGATCCAAAATATCATTGCGGTTCTTGCAAAGCAAGTTCAATAATTGCCCTTCTTTGGTGGTCAATTTGCGCTCTTCTTCTTTCAAATGCAAAATGCGCGTTACCGGATCGAAGGTAATGGTTCCGATGGTTTGTAAACTATCTTCTTCGTTCTCGTCAGACGACGTTCTGCGTAGGATTGCGTTGATTCGCGCCAACAACTCTTCCATGGCAAATGGCTTCGTCATATAGTCGTCTGCACCGGTTTCAAACCCTTCCAATTTGTCTTCCTTCATACTTTTCGCAGTGAGGAATAAAATTGGAATTTTAGGATCTATCAAACGCACTTCTTTGGCCAAAGTAAATCCGTCCATCTCGGGCATCATAACATCGAAGATGCAGAAATCGTAGGCTTTGGTATTGAACTGTTCGTAGGCCAATTTTCCGTTTCGAGCAAGGTCAACTAGGAATCCTTTAGCTTTTAGGAAGGTTTGCAACAACTGACCCAAGTTGTCATCGTCTTCGGCGAGTAAGATGGTTTTCTGCTTGTTCATGACTTCATCGTTTTATGGTTATACGGAATTCTGATCCATTGCCAAACTGGCTCTTTACTTGAATCGCCCATCCGTAATAATCGGCTAGTGCTTTAACGTAACTAAGTCCCAATCCGAACCCCTTCACATTGTGAAGATTTCCAGTAGGAACCCGGTACAATTTATCAAAAATTTTCGAAAGGTGTTCTTTTTTGATCCCAATCCCCTGATCAGCAACACTCAGGATGATCTTATCCGGAGCTACCTCCATTTTCACGCGAACGTGGATATTTTCCTTACTATACTTGATAGCATTATCGATCAAGTTCGATATCATGTTCGTCACGTGGGTGCGATCAGCAATAATGGTTACTTCTTCATCCGGGAGATCAAGCAACAATTCTCCGTCGTTTCCGGCAATACGGAATGCTGCGGATTTTGAAACTTCACGAATCACTTCGATCAACGGCACCGGTTCTTGTTTCAATTTCAATTCACCGCGATCCATGACCGCACTTTGCAGGATAGATTCCACGAGATTGCTCAAACGCTTGTTCTCGTCACTGATCATCTTTACAAATGGAGCTGCCGGTTCGTGTGCATTGCCCATCATACTTGGGTCGTTCATCGCTTCACAAGCCAAGGAAATGGTAGAGATCGGTGTTTTGAACTCGTGTGTCATGTTCGAAATAAAGTCGTTCTTCATTTCGGAAAGGATCTTTTGGGTAAGGATCGTTTTGAACATGTAGGTGATCGCGAACACGATCAAAATAACCAAGAGCAAACTAATGATCAACGGACTACCCATAGCCTTTAAGACGAAGGTCTTTTCTTGCGGGAAGTATAAGTGTAAGGTGAGTTTGTCTTCCAGAATCTTATCCGGAAACAAAGTTACACCGGTCGTTTTGCTCGTATCCAGATCTAGCTTGTAATGTTCCGGTTGTTTGGGGAAGGTGAGTGGTTTGTTGTTTTCTTCGGTGATCACAAACGAATAGCGTAAAGGCAATTTATCTACGGCTAATTCGCTGCGAATAATGCTATCCAACAATTTCAGGTCAATCCGCTTGTTCGGTTCCATGTAAATGTTGTCCCGAAAAGTTTCCACCATCAGATCATTGATGTATTTCGCTTTCTTAACGATCTTGTGCATCACGCGCTGGTCGAGATGGTAAGCAGCACGGATAGAATCTTCCTGAAAAAGAGAATTGGACTTGCCATCAAAAAGCTCACGAATCTGGCGGACATCTCGTGCTAAAACCTCTTGTCGTGCATTCAGTCCGGAAGCAGAATCATAAGCAGTTCCCGTGACAACAAGGTAGTTTTGCAATTTCCCGTTGATCAACAGGGCCGTATCGCGAATCGAGATCGATTCTTTTACCTCAAAGAGATTCTGGAATTCCTCTTTCAACACGTCTTGGTATTGTCTGGAAACATCCTTATTGATCAAATTCGAATAGCGGTGAATGTCTTCGATCTTTTCGTGTATCAAAGAGATCCGTTCAGCCGCAGTTTTGATCTTGGATTGGAAATCATCGGATTTACGGTCGTAAAGCTGCACCGTTTGGTAGATCTGGATCAATAGCAAAGCCAGCATGGCGATCCATACGGCGGTAATAACGATATTGATGCGAATCTTGATCATGTTCCAAGAACGACGAATGTACTCGAAATGTTAAAAACGCTTAGGAGCTTAACGTTTTTTAACCTGAAAAAAGCAGCTTACTTTTTCTTAGATCCACGCTTTTTGGGCTTACCATACTTTTCTTGCATGGCTTTTTTGTGGTTGTAGCGCACGTTCACTTTCTTATTCTTGGCTTTCTTTTCGTGGAAGGCAGGACCCACATCATCGCGTTTTGGCAATTTTACTAAGACGTTTTTCATGGCAACCTCCGGTTTTTCGAAGTCGAGGATGACCTCGCTGTACTCTACAGCTTCGGGAAGTGCTTGAACGGCCAGGGTTTGGCCCATGTGTTGTTCGATGCGTGCCAGAATTTCTTTGTCCTTAGTGCCTACAAATGCAATGGCGGTTCCGCGCTGGTCGTAACGACCGGTTCTACCAATGCGGTGAATGTAGTTGTCCGGATTTTCAGGCAGGTCAAAATTGATCACGTGACTCACCGCAGAAATATCGATCCCGCGAGCTACCAGATCCGTTGCGACCAACACGCGATACGTTCCGTCATCAAAGCTTTTTACGGCATTGAAACGCTGATTTTGTGCTTTGTTGCTGTGAATGACACCAATCTTCTCCGGATACACTTCTTCCAATGCATCGAAAACGCGATCCGCTAAAGAACGGGATGCAGTAAAGACCAAAACCTTGTCCATTTCGGTTTGCGTATCCAGCAAATGCAGCAATAAGTTCATCTTCGTGGTGTAGTTCGGAACGGCATAGCCAGTTTGTTCTACACGATCGATCGGTGTTCCGGCGCGTGCCGCTTCAACCTTGATTGGATCTACGAAATGGTCGTTGATAAATGTTTCTACTTCTTCGGAAAGGGTAGCAGAGAACACCATGTGTTGACGTTTCTGCGGTAAATATTCAAATATGCGCAGCAATTGCGGTCTGAATCCCAAGCTCAAGGTCTCATCCACTTCATCGATCACCACTTTTTTAGCATGTTTCAGTTGCAAGGAACCGTTCGCGGCAAGATCCAAAACACGCCCTGGTGTTCCTACCAAAATGTCCAAGCCTTGCAAGACCATCGCAGCCTGTGTGTTGATATTGGCACCTCCGTAAACTCCACCCACAACAACATTCATGTAGCTTGTAAGTTTTTCGACTTCACGAACTACCTGAACAACTAGTTCACGTGTTGGTACCAAGATCAAAACTTGTGGATGCGGTTCTTTTGAAAATTGCCACATGCAGATGTTTGGCAGGATGTAAGCCAGGGTTTTTCCTGTACCAGTTTGCGCGATACCGATGGTGTCTTTTCCCGACATCATCACCGGAAATGCTGCCGCTTGAATGATCGTTGGTGTGGTGTATCCAAGGTCATCCAGTGCATTCCAGATTGGTTTTTTCAAATTCAAATCGCGAAAGGTCATGGGAACTTTTTTGAGGTACAAAGTTACGCTTTTCCCTTGAAGCTGGTAAACTTCTTTTCTGGGGTCCTGTTTTCGCGCTATTTAGCGACTTTCACAAAGCGTTGAACGCCTCCTTTTTCATTGCGTACAAAATAGATTCCAGGAGCGAGATCTGTCACGTGCATAAAATTGGTGTAAGCCAACGGAATTAAACTGGATCCTTGAAGATCCACCAGTTCATATTTTCCGGGAGGATCCATACAAACGCTGTGTTCACCGGGATTTGGAAAGAGAACAAACGTATTCTTTAGTTTGAATTCAGGATCTATTCCACTCTCATTGTTATTGGCACGTGGAGTTGGATAGGTAAAAGTGGTGTAAGTCAAGGATCCATTGGGTGAACTGCCATAGGACTGATCATATTCGAGATCTGGAATGATCACCTGTTGGAGCACACTGATACTGTCCGGCGCGATCAAATACAAAGTGTCGCCCGATCCGAGTTCAAAATTCACATGCTCTTTGCCTCTTTCTGTTACACCTGAAGCAAACAAAAGCAGGTAACCACTGGCTTTGATGGTTTGGGCTTTAAGGGAAAACTTGGTAGGATCATTCAAGTCGTTGCTTAAGAAATAGCCTTCCAGGGAAATCGGGTAACTGTTTGGATTGTACAATTCAATCCAGGGTTCATGTTGCGCATAGCGGTCAGTCTCACTCCAAACGTTGGCGGTTAACACTTCGTTGATGTGCGGTTCTTGAAACTGTGCATCTGCCACGAAGGTGGCAAGCAACGTGGAATCCGATTGTAAAAGGATCGTTTGCTCCGGAGTGGTTTGTCCGTTGGACCATTGATCAAAGCGATAGCCCCGTTTGGCAAAAGCAGTAAGCGCAACAGGCACAATTTGAAAATACAAGCCATTCCAAGGATACTGATCGAAACCAGGTGTTTCTGCGTGCAGTAATAAGGAGTTTACTTGGATCGTTCCAGCGGCAGCATTCGAAACGTCCAGATAAATTCTGGAGGTATCGGGATAACTGAAGTAATTCATGAAATGTCTGAAAACATAACGTTGTCTTGAATCCAAATAGACACTCATGGCATTGTTGAGAACATCCCATTTCGTCAAAGATGGGGTTTCGGCATAGCGGTCGATCAAGGTTGTTGCCACAGACGGATAGCCCCAACGATTTACTTGCAAAAGGCGGTTAGGTTCTAACTCGTTCAGATAATTATTGTAATGGGTCTGCAAGACATCGGCACGGAAATTTGAATTGAGGAGATCAGCCATGTCAGAAGCAAAACGCTGTTCAAAATCCAGATTGTTCAATAAGTTGCGCAACAAGCGATTGGCTTTGGTCCATTCAGTTGTGCCCGTTTGCAAATAATAATTAAGCGCATTGAAGGTGCGTAGGATCGTATCGCAATCGCCACCAAAACCTCCGTCGAGGTCAAAGAAATAATTGTGCCATTTACTTTTGCTGTGTCCGTTTCGTACGATGAACCAGCCATTGTTGGTACGGGGGTAATCGCCATTTCCCAAAAAGATCTGCGAACAATTCAAGTCAAGAAACTCCTCCAGGTCCAGATTGGCAGCAATGAAGTTATAATTGGCGGGTACAGACAGATCATTGTTTTCGGCAAATAATGTAAGGTTTGCAAACTCGAGGGAATCAGGATAGTTTTCGGTTTGGATCAAATAGGTGTGGTTGGCAAAGGCACTGGAATCTGTTGGCAATTCAAAGTGAGATTCCACAAAAGCTTCGTCTATGTTTGCCCGTAGATCGTAAATACCCCAAAACTCACCATTGATGAAGCATGCATGCATCTTTGGACGTGCTTTCAAAAAAGAGAGGTTGGCAACGAAGTGATGGGAGAGATAATCACGACCAAAACAATCCGGACGATGTCCCGCTCCGCGCAACAGCGAATAATTTTCCAGAAATTCCCGTTGATTTCCTTGAACTCCCGGATAATAGGAACGTTGGATAAAGCGCATGTTCTTCATGGCTGAATGGCGTGAACCATTTCCTTTGATGCGTAATCCGGCACTGGTCTCATATTTCAGTGTGCCTGAACTGTCAAAAACATGCATGTAAACTAGCCGTTCAGCTTGAGATCCCCTAAGATTATAGTTGCCATCAGGGTTGTTTCCGTAAACGGAGATCCCCTTCGCAGGATCAAAGAATCCAACGCTATCTGTTATCAGGGACAACACCGGCAATCCAAAAGTGGGCGCTGCCGTAAAAATGCTACGGACAGTTTGGTTACTTTTTAATCCTGAATTGGCAATTTGCTGGCTTCTCAGGATCACTAATCTTGGTTGATTTGCAGTTGGCGGTAGCCATCCGCGGTTGTTGGCTCTGGATTCGGTGTAATCACCAACCGGATAATTTAATCCCGGGTTCGTTGGAATTACTGAAAAGCGAAGCGGAGTTAAGTAAGGATCGGGAATGGCAAATAGGCCTGTACTTTGACCACCAACGGCAGGTTCAAACCCATCCATGCTGGTGTATGCTGTATTGGGTGATGTTGTGAAAATTCCACCAACGGAAGCAATTCCCGAGTTCACCGTCAAAATGGGTTCATCCAGAATGGCTGTTTCCCCTGGACCATTCGCTTGTGATATACTCGGGGTAGTAAATTGATACGATCCCACACCATCCGGATATCGAGCAATCGACACATTGTAGTGATAATCGGCAATGCCAAGCGAATCAACTAAATTTAACGTTGGTCCGTTGATCAGTGATAAATACAGATTTTCTCCTTCCACCAAACGGAAATCTGCGTGCATGTTGGGTGTGCTTCGATCCTTATTGCTTAAAAAAATGATCGCCCGATCGTTGCTCGCTAGATCGATAAAAGGCAAACGCCATTTACTCAATTCCTGCAGTTCGTCAGACAAGTAATAGTTTTGCAAACCGATGGTAGCGTTGGAAGTATTGTATACCTCTAAAACTGCCGGACAATCACCGTCCTCGTCGCAATAGACGCTACCGTTTTTCACAAGGACTTCATTGATCACCAGTTGCGCACGCGAACCGAATGAAACGAACAGGAGTAATACGCTGATTACAATCCTAATTCCTTGGCGTGAGCAGAAGTTTTGGGCGGATTCCATGGGTCTTTGTACGACATTTTGAAGAACAATTCCTGAATATAGGCAACGGTCCGCACTAGGCGGAGAAAATATCCAAAATATACGACCATTAACGGCAAGTAAGGGATGAAATAAACCAAACTCTCACGGCGTGGTCGGAAAAGCGAGAAAAGGACGAACTTGACAAAATTGGTTGTAGTGTAGAGAAAGAAATTGGTCAAAATGATATACCCTAATTGACTTGGATAATTGTGGATCATATCAATGAAATAGATGTACCATTTTATATTTAGAACCAAGTTATAAATAATGTTTTCCGAGAAAGAAAAGAAGTTCGACAAACTAAATCCTTGGTTCGGAATAAACACATCACGGTGTTTACGGATACGAAAGCGGATCAAACTCTTGTCCCAGCGAAGTCGTTGCTTGGCAAGTTTCTTAAATGAATTTGGGCCACTTGTTAAGCATACCGCTTCTTGAGCGAATTTCACTTTATATCCCAACTTACGCATTTTTACCGAAATATCGCCGTCCAAACCTGGACCAATGTCCCATCCCTGAATTTTTTGCAAGGCATCTGTTCTGAACGCTCCGAAGGCTCCAGAAATGATGCGGTAAATTCCTAAATGACTGGAAACAACCCTTCCAATGGAAATGGTGTCGAAGTATTCAATAGCTTGCAAGGTAGTTGCCAATGATTCTCGGTAATTGCGGATCATGACGTTTCCACCTACAGCACCAACCCGTTCATCAACATAAAATGGCAATATGATCTGTTCGATCGCATCATTGTCAAACGAACAATCGGCGTCTAGGTGCACTATGATGGAGCCTTTAGTAAATCGAAGAGCTGTATTTGCTGCAGATGCTTTTCCTCCGCGGATGTTGTTGCGAATGAACTTGTCTATGAAACCGTTTTTCTGCAAGTCCTTGCCAATGATCGGAGTGTCATCCGTGCTACCGTCATCAACTACAATGATCTCTATGTTCTTGTAGGTTTGTTCGCGGAGAGAAGTAACGAGTTTGTACAGGTGTTTTCCTTCGTTCTTACCTGGAATGATCAGGGAAACCAAGGGCTGTTCCAAACGGAGTCTGTATAATGCTTCTGTGCGTTTTTTGCGGGTTAACAAGCGTTTCAATTGATGCGAAAGCAAGGCAACAAGGTCCACGATCACATAGCGCATTAATTCAAAGAACACGAAAAACCAAAAGATCCGGATGAATCTTTCATATCCCATGGTTGTGAGAAACGAAATGAAATCATCCAGCGCACTCATACTACGAAATCATTGAGCATTTGATCGATCTGAAGTTCAGCCGATAGGTGATAGTTCAATTTGCGTACGGTTGACTTCAATTCTACCTCGAAATCTTTAAAGTTGTTGTCCAGCAACTGTTGCAAGATCTTCATGATATCCTTGGCAATCCTTTCAGCGATGCGTTCCGGGATCTCATTCATCGATACCAGAATGATCGAAGAGGAGTGGAAAGTGATCACATCAGACGAACGCAAGGAAGCTCGGATGGAAGCTACTAAATCGCGCAAGAGCTCTTTTTGTGCACTTGATCCAATCTTAGAGAAAACAGTTCCGGAATTTACAATGTTGATCCCAACAATGTTCGAATTACCCTCTGTCTGACGAATGCGCTCGATCTCGTACTTACACATCGTTTTGAAGGTGTCGTATTTCACTGTTCCAATGATCTCTTCAATGTCTTTTGGAGTAGAAACAAATCCGTTGATGGCTGCATACTCGCCTTTTTTGGTGAGTTTGTAACGGAATACTTCGACAGGTGCGAGGGTTTCAACCGGGTTGTCGTGCGAACAGCTCATGCAGCGCGCATTTACGAAGTAATCCTGAAAACTGGTCAAACAATTCTTGCAATGATGCAGTACAGACGGTTTGTCATAATCCACACCAATATGGCGTAAGCGTTTCGAACATTTCGGGCAATTCAGGTGATCATCCAATTCATTGGTGAAATCGGTGATCGGTCCGACATATGCACATGGGAAATGGTGAACGATATCAAAGGTTTCGCTGTTTGAAGAGTTGCATTTTGGACAAACCTCACGCACACTTAAATGCGACGATTTGCAATTGGCGCAGAGGTAAACGCGGTCGTGAAAGTCTGAAAGGAACAAGGCCTCTTGACGCGCGATTTCCAAGACATCGAAAATGTTGTATTCCTCTTTGAAATCGTAGTGAACGGCCAAGAAAGGAAAGGTATAATTGGTATTCGAAATTACGGAAGGAATAGGTTCCAATTCGCGTAATTCCCGGGAATACATGAATGCCAGTAATTTGGTAATGATCTGCGCTTCCAAGGAAAGCGAATTGATGAAGGTGATCTCTTTGATCCGTTCATTGATCATGTGGATGTGCGATTGGATCAATTCGATCTGATTGAAGGAATAGATCACGCCGTCGCTTAATTCGCGGATGAATGGATCGCGGTGTGCATTTCCATTCAAGATCACAATAGGTTTTAAATAAATGTCAGCGTGGAAACTGCTTCGAATTCGTTTAACAACCATTCGGGTAAATTCGAGCGTTTTACCATCGATTATCACGGCGGCATGATTTGTACCACGGTCAATGTTCAACGGGCGATTGGGAGACACGTATAGGTAGCTATGGCCTGATAGCTCAACGATCCCTTTTTCGTTATTTATCTTAATAGATCCCATTTAGAACTTGTATTTTGTAATTGTCACACCCATTTTCCAGAACGCCTTCCATTTTTGCAGATCGGCGGGATTTACCGGGTAAATATCTGCAGATAAGGAACGTGTGGTGGGTTCATACTTCTTCTGGAATTCTTCCGGGAGTCGGTAAGTAGCAAAGTAGAATCGCTTTATAACACCATTACTGGTGCTGCCATCCGGGAATTCCAACTTGACTATTTGTCCTTCCTTCAACCATTTCAGATCTTCTTGCGGGAAGAAGGCCTTGATGTATACATTTTTTGGTTTATGCAAGGAAAGTATGCTTTCGGATTTCAAAGCCACCTCAAACTCTTTTTTCATCATGTTCGTCACTGTACCGGTAAGTGGCGAATAGAAAATGTTATCCGCAAAACGATCACTTTTTCCTGCTGAACCACCAGCTATCGCTGTGCCACTTGGCGTCTTGTGAGTGTTGCTTTTGGAAGTGCTTCCCAAATCACGTGTCATTCCACGCAGTAAGGCCAGTTCATTGTTCAGAATAGCTTGTTCGCTTTGCAAGTTTTGGATGTCTAATTCCATTTTTGTGATCGCCTCTTCTTGGTCATCCAAACGGTAACTCGGCATCGCGTCTAGCGCAATAGCATTTTTTAAACGCGCCAATTCTGCTTGGTAGGAAGCCAGCAGTTTTTTCTTGCTCGTAAGCTGAATAGCGTTCAACTTTAGCTCCTGTTGCACAGTAAAGATCTCGCGTTCTGCCCAGGAAAGATCTCCTGTAGTTTTTTTCTCTTGTATGCGATCAAGACGATCGTTACTGTAACCGCCGTATCCGCCAAATTCATCTGCAGGAGCAAAGGAAAAAAGACGGTCGCCTTTCTCAACTTCATCTCCTTCTTCTACAAAGAACTCAATGATGCGGCAATCGCGCGTATTGCGAATATCCACGGAATCGAACAGGACTTGCCCGTTTCCTTCCACATACAGGAACTTGTTTACCAAGTATTTTCCAAGGAAGAACAAGAAAAGGAAAAGGATCACGAAATAAACCAGGCGGTCCCAATTGATGGGTCTGCGACGAGGTCTTACCTCTGTTTGTTCCAGACTTCGGATAACGGATTCCTTTCGTTTGAAGTTAACGCTTTTCATGTTGTAATTGATCTAGGTCCCATTGTATCAGTCGACTCAGGTCGTGATAATCGAATTCAACGAAACCATCGTTGGTTGATAAGTGATTAATGAATTCTTCTAAGCTGTAGCGATCTTGAAAATCTTCAGTTCGCAGCGCAATGTGGATGCGATTCCCATATTGTTGATAAGGAGCGAGTTTTCTGCTCAAATAAGTCGCTTTGATGTTTTCATAACACATGAAGTGGATCTCATCGGCAATCTCTAAACATGCTTTTACTTGCGCACTGTCGTAACTGATCGGGATGGCAATCGACAAAAGCCAACCATTTTTTGTACAAATGGTCTTTGTTTCCTTTAGTTTTTCCATGTAATTGGCAAAGGCTTTTGCTTCATCTTCCTTCCAATTCTCCTGCGTATGGGGTTCGATATCCAAATGGATCTCTTTAAAATTCCAATGAGCGTAAGCCTGTAGGATTTCCTCTAATTCTTTGGAATAATCTGTTGCGAATAACAACTTGTTCGAGCCAATTAGTGGAGCCACTTCAATGTCTGCCGTTGCTACCAGACGCACGAATTCATCTTTTCGAGAGATCAGCGAATCCGATTCTCCAACAGCTAGCAAGACTTTTTTAAAGCGATTGTATTCTGTGAACGCTGCAAGAACTCCCGGTTCATTAATAAAGACCTTGCTCCATGCATAAACCGTACGGTTATTTTCCGGAAAAGCATCGGATCTCAATGGGTCGAGTTGGGTCAACCACGTGTCTGCGATAGTTGGATTGTTCTTTTCATGCAGATCGATCAACTTCAAATACAGCACCTGACGCATGCCGATCTCCTCTAGTTGGATCTGAGCCAAATCATCGATCAACTTCAAGCCATGCATCGGATTGAAATCACTTTCTTTCAACTGATTTTTTGCCCGCTCTATTCGAATGGCCTCCCGGATCTGTTTTTCCTTCTCTTGCAGCATGAGCAATTTATTCAGTCCAAATCGGTATTCGTAACAACTGTTTGCCTGTTCCAACAAGCGTTCGTTACTGGATTGCATGACGCGTTGATGGTCCTTTTCCCATTTCAGAAGATCCATTTGTGCTTTTTCGCGATGGGATGGCATTAAAGGCATAGAAAAGTTAACGCCCAATGAAAAGAACGAGCGGTAAGGGTTCATCGGTGAATAAAGGTCATAGACGTTCATACGCGTATACGCACGCAAGGTCAGCTCGTTGTACCATTTGTTTTCCGTTTGGGCGATCTCTTGTTGTAAAGAGCGGATCTTGGCTGTATCGATTGCCACGGCATTTCGCAAGGAACCGAAAAAAATACTGTCGTTGATGTCGAATACCGGAGCAGAGAGATCGAATAAGTTTTCGATATAATCAAGTTGTAACTGCTTGTTGTAGTTCTTGTATAGATCCAATTGCTCGTGCGTTTCAACAAGCCTTGATTGTGATGCAAACAAATCTTCCAAGGTGATCTGCTTGGCGTAGAATAGTTGCTCGAGATAAGGCAAATAGGATTTCAGCGTTTTTTGACGTGCCTCAAGTAATTGGATTTTTTTAGCATTGAAATAGGCAATACAAGCCGTCCTTGGAACTGAGGATTTCAATGGCACGGCATTCTTTTGCTCGATATTGGTCACTTCTTCTTGCAGTTCAATGCTCTTCAATTGGGTGTTGCGTTGCAGGAAACCATTCTTCAAAATATCCCATTCCAATCCAATAAGGTAACGACGCTGGTACAAGATGTTGTCTTCCAGGTCTGTGAACAAGGTTTGCGAATTCTGCAAAGCATCCGCACGAAGCGTCAAACCCAATTGTTTTTTGGCATAGGCTGCTTGTGCTGCGTAATATCCGGCGTAATCAAAACGGGTTGTGAGCGTGGTGTCACGCAGGTCTTTTACTTCATGAAAAAGTAATTGTGCCTTTGGACCTGAAAATTCTAATTTGTAAAGTTCTTGTGCGTTGAAGATCTGTCGAATGCGATCAATTGTTTCGGCATTGGCTGATGTGCCGTTCTGCGCACAGGCAAACAGCACAAGCATTTGAAACGAAAAAAAGCAAAGCAGTTTCGGCACTTATTTCAGTTGAGCGGGATTAAGTGCGGCAAATATAGCGGTTTTTCATGAATGACTTTAGCTGTTTTCGGGCAATCAATTTGATAATAAACAAGTTACACTACTAAATCGGGTTAGTAACGGCTTTTGTTTATCAAACGGGCCTTTTATTGCAGGATTTGTAGACTACAAACAACAAAAAAAGCACAGTGTGTACTGTGCTTTCAAAGGATAGAAAAAAACTTACTTTACAACCGTTAGTCGCTTCGTTAGAGCTCCATTACCGGATGCAATTTTCACCAAATAATCTCCCGCAGGAATATCATTTGTTTCAAAGAACACGATCGTGGTTCCAGCTGCTAACGTTTTGCTTGCCAAGATTCTTCCAGTCATATCCATCAATGAAACGCTTAGGTTTTCTTTTACAATGCTTTTCACCTGAAGTGCAACCAAAGTAGATGCTGGATTTGGATACATTTCGATCACCATTTCCGACAAATCTGCTTCGCTAATTGCGGCTGAACTTGGTGTGTATGTTGTGGTTGATTCTGAAATGTTGTTCACTTTAGCAGCCACTTTGTTTCCGTAGAATGTTGGTCCAACTGCATACGGATATGCGGAGTTCCAATTCTCATCCACTGTTGCGAAATAGCAGTATGTTCCGTTTGGGTATTCCGGAGTAACGCAATAACGGCCGTTATGAGCATCTAAATAATCATCGCTTGTTGGAGCTATATATTCGTAATCCTCTTGAAAATATCCCAATGGATAAGTAGTGCTCACTGCTGGTCCTGCTGTAACGGAGGCTCCAGTCGGACTCGTATTTCTAACTGTGATGTTGCGTAACGAGTAGCTTGATTTGATACGCACAATGCCTCCTGTTCCGTCTGCATTCTTGTACCCGTAAGCGCCGTAAATTGGAAAACCATCGTACGCAAACCCGATCAAAGGAGCATGTACTGTTGAATCAATGGCGTAAAGTCCATCTGCATCATACAAGGTACAAATCGTTGAAAGCACGTTTAGATCTAAATCAAAGGCACTTGGGTTTTGGTGGTGGTGATAATTCCCCATCGCCGGATGTCCTTTCGAACAATCGAATCCTGCGCGTTCTGCTACGATCGCATCGCGGTTCCAAACGCCATCACCTGTTCCGCCTAATGGCCCACCTGCCAAACCATTTGTCGAATTCTTCCAGGAAACACCATCTCGTGCATCAAATAAGGCAGTTCCATTAATGAACACACCAATGTTTCCCATTGTAGTGGCTGTTGGAGTACCCGTATTTTGTGTTGGATTCAACGGAAATTTGAAGATAGCGTTCTGATCTGTTGCAAGGGATGGATTTCCATCTAAAAACGGTCCGGTTGTATATGCCGGAATTCCATTCGTGGTGATGTACACCCAATTTGTGGAGTACTGAACAGCTTGACAGTTGGCAAGGACGTTGTCTTGAATTGCGGTTGAATTTCCCTGTACATAATGACTTCCATAAATGGTTGAATTTTGCAACCAGGATGTAATTACCGGGCTCTGGGCATAAAGCAAGCTGTTAAAGAGCGCTGGTGCAAGGAGAAGCATCGTTTTTTTCATAGTTGTTTGTTTTAAAAGTGTTAGACGCATGTCATTTCCATATCCTTCGGTGGACTGCTATTTTTTTAAAAGATCCATTGGAAATTGATGCTGTTTGTTATTGAGAAATGTTGGATCAGTGAGGGTTTTGAGGAAAGCGATCAACTGTTTTTTGTCTGCTTCACTCAGCGGTAGTCCTTGTTTCAAAGAAGCGTGCAATGTTTTAGAGTTATGAATATTACTCGAATAATGGAAGAGGACCATTTGCAAGGAGTTGTAACGACCATCGTGCATGTACGGACCGGTTCGATCGCAATTGCGCAAACTGGGTACTTTGAACTTCAAGGAATCGGAGGCTTTGTTTGTCACTTTCATTCTGCCAATGTCCCGAAGCACACTATCCGGCTTCAAACCATTGTTCTGAAAGGATTGATCGGTAAACAGGGGTTCTTTGTGGCAGCTGGCACAATGTTGCTGAAACACCTTGTAACCGTTGGTTTCTGCTTCTGTAAATGTCGCTTTACCGGCCATTACCAAATCGTATTTCGATTGATTGCTGACAAGCGTCAGTTGAAATTGTGCCAAGGCTTTCAAAACGCGCTCTCCGGTGATTTCTTCACTCCCAAATGCAAGCTTGAATTTGTTTCGGTACTTGGACAAACGCTGCAATTTCTGGATCACATGTATCAACTTTTCATCCATTTCAAGCGGATTTTCAAGTGGCGCCAGTCCTTGCACATCCAAATGATTCACCGAACCATCCCACATGAATGATTTGTTCCAGGCCAAATTCGATAAGGCTGGTGCATTCCTGTTTCCGATGCGGTCATAAATACCGTGACTCAAGGCGTGATCGTTGTGTGCAAAAGCCGTGTAGGGTGAATGACAACTGGCACACGAGATCGTGCTGTCCTTGGAAAGGATCGGGTCATAGAATAACCAACGCCCCAAGGCGATCTTTGCACTGTCCAGTGGATTGCGTTTGAAATTGTAGGTTGGCTCAGGCCAGGCTACTGATGCACTCGGCCGGTCAATAAATGCAGTTAAGGTCCACCCGAAAGCAGCGAATAAAAAGATATATGTCAACCTGGTTGGATTCAAAAGATCTGCATGCCTTTAGTGAATAATTCCAATGCATCATTTCCGATTTTTCCAGGAGACATAATATGAAAATTTGCCTGTTGCAGAAGTAATGCCTCCAAAATGGATTGACAATCCACTCGCAAACGCGTTGCAGTGGGAGTCAGACTCAGGTTCACATTATAGGAGTGATATCCACCCAAATGGTAGGTGAATTCTTGAGTACGCCCATCTTTTTTCCATCGACCGCTCAATTTTACATGAATGTATCCGCTTTGCCAGGACCAATACATGCCGTACATCGGATCCAGTTTTCCTCCCATGGCGCCCATCGTACTTACCACACTGTCATTTCCAAGTGTCATTGAAAGGTTCGTATTTGCCGTAACGCTTGGAACACGAAAATGGGGAATGCTGTCTGCGGAAAGGTCGAATAGCACCACACTGTCCGCATGCACATCTTCAGCTTGTTGCTCCTTGTCTAAATGAATATTCGACAAGTAAAACTTGAACTCTGTAAAGGTCATTTCGCCATTTTCTCCCCAATTCACCGGTTGTTCCAATGATATTGGCTCCTTACCCAACACGGGTTCCAGGGCCAGTTGGTTTTCCTGACCGAAAGAAAACGTGCAAAGGCTCACAAAGAAAATGGCTGTCAAGACTTTCATTTACGAGGAGGATGATGAGGTGCAAACAACTTCGGCAGGTCTTTTTCCAAATCGTGAAAAGCTGCCAGTTGATTGGGTTTGCAAATGTCTTTGATGGCTGAAAAGTGCGTGTAATGAACCAATTGAATGGATTCATAATTAGCAGTTAGTTCTTTGAGAAGGCTTGAGTCTGGAACGGAATCGATCTTTTGGAATAGCTGATGCTTTAAGGAGCGCTGTTTGTCTTCCAAGGTCCGAATTTGATTTTTGTGTTTGGCAATTTCTTGTTCGTAACGGGTTACTTGTTGCTCGTCAAAACCAAGTCGTTCGATGATCTCAAATTTCGGTTCACGGTGCTTCATGGGACCTGACAGCAGTAAAAAAAGCGTGACTGCATTTCCCGCAAGTAGCAAGTAAAAAGCCCATTTAAAAAAGACTGCTTTTTTCATCTTTTACTTTTTAATACAACTGATTTGTCGCTTCTGTAAGAATCTGACCTTGTTGGGTAGAAGCGTTTCGTTCTTGTTTTACAACGCGTATGGAAAGCAAGAGCACCGATGCCAATGCTGCACTCACCAATATAGCTTGCAACCAGGAAACTTTTTCTTCCTTCAAGGCACTTATGCGAGCCTGCACCTTGGTGTACAAAAAGGCAGGAGCTTCAACTCGTTGGATGCGATTCAATATGTGATCGATTTCTTCCATTTGTTTCATTTGACGTTTGATTTGATCTTATCCTTCGGTGCGTGCAATTTTTTTTGAAAGATTTTCTTTCGCGCGACTGATCAGACTTTCAATTGCTTTCGGACTTAGATCCATGATCTCTGCAATTTCAGTCATGGATTTGTGTTCGAGTTTCATCAGAATGAGCGCTGTTTTCTGGCGTTCGGGCAAGGAATGAATGTGTTGGAATACGCGATTGACTTGCTCTTGATGTTCCAGTTGCACACCGGGATGATTAAATTCTACAGCGGTTGGGGTGGCAGTAGAAAATGGTCGGAGCCAACTCTGGCGTTTGCGTTTACGCAGCAGATCCAGTGAACGATTGATGGTGATGCGGGTGATCCATGTTTTAAGCGAACTTTCCTCGCGAAACGCATCCATTTTTAGATAGATCGTTACAAAGACATCTTGAGTGATTTCTTCAGCATCTTCCGTTGAGCCACAGTAATGCAAGGACAGGTTAAAAACCAAATCCACATGATTTTGATAGACTTGTTCGAAATCTGCTTGCGACATGTTCTCTGAGGGTTCAAGTTAGAGCATTTAATCGGAAAAAGGTTTAATAAAAAAGTCCGCTGCCTTGGAAAAGAGGATCGGACCTTTGCAGTTTGCCTAGAAATTGTTTGCTACACTTGATACATGGAGTGTACTACTACTATCTGAACCTAACAAGCGATACCAAGTGAATTTGAATGGAAGCTACAATTACATTTTAGGCAAGACCACTTTGTCGATCACATGGATCACACCATTCGACTGGTAAACGTCGTACGTTGAGATATTCGCCACATTTCCATTTTCGTCTTTGATCTGGATGTTGTGCTCACCGTTCATCATTACATACAACTTAGCACCCGCTACGGTAGTCAATTCCGCCTTCCCTTTTCCTTTTTTGATTGCTGCTACTAAGGCATTGAAATCCATTTTTCCTGCAACAACGTGGTAAGTCAAGACTTTCGCTAAGGTTGCTTTGTTCTCTGGTTTTAACAATGTTTCTACTGTACCGGCCGGTAGGTTTTCGAAAGCATCATTCACCGGTGCGAAAACTGTAAAAGGTCCTTTGGTTTGTAAGGTCTCAACCAATCCTGCTGCTTGAACGGCTGCAACCAAAGTGGTGTGGTCTTTTGAATTTACCGCGTTCTCAACGATGTTCTTCATCGGGTACATGGCTTCACCACCAACCATTACGGTGTTGTCTTGTGCAAAGGATGCGATGGTCATCAACGAAAAAATTCCTGCTGTTAAAATTGTCTTTTTCATGGTTTGAATTTGAATGTTACGTACCAGTTACGCACCGTTTTCAAATTCGGATTTCATAAGGGTGAAATTTTTTATCAATGCAACAACAGCATCCCCACCGTGAAGTAGATGAAGAGTCCCAAGACGTCGTTTGAGGTAGTAACGAAGGGTCCGGTTGCTAAGGCAGGATCGATCTTATAGCGGTTCAAGACCAGCGGGATCATGGTTCCAAATACTGCCGCGAAAACGATAACGGTCATCAGGGAAATACTTACCACTAATGCCAAATGATAGTCGCTGTTGGCCAAATAGGCAATCCCAAAAATGAGTGAAGAACACAATAATCCATTGACGATCCCTACCAAGGCTTCTTTTCCAACTTTGCTGATGATACTGTCGAAGGGATCGTTGCCGCGTGCTAAAGATTGTACCACGATCGCCGAAGATTGTACCCCTACGTTTCCACCCATCGCCGTGATCAACGGAATGAAGAAGGCCAAAGCCGGCAAATGAGAAATGTTTCCTTCGAATTTGGAGATCACCTGCGCGGAGAGAATTCCACCCAGCATCCCGATCAACAACCACGGCAAGCGGGCACGCGAAATGCGCCACACACTGGAATTAGACTCCACCTTTTCCGAGATACCGGATGCCAACTGGAAGTCTTTGTCTGCTTCTTCTTTGATAATGTCGACAACGTCGTCGATGGTAATGCGACCTACCAATTTATTTTGCAAGTCCACAACTGGCACCGAAACGAGGTCGTATTTTTCCATCACCTTCGCAACGGTTTCGCTAGAATCGCTCGTTTTTACGGAGATGAGGTTCTTTGCCTGGAACAATTCCCGGATCGGTGTTTTCGGCGAAGCAAACAAGAGGCGCTTCAAGGAAAGTACTCCAACCAATTTATTTAGATCGTCAACCACGTAGATCGTATACACTTGTTCCACGTCTTCTGCTTGTCGACGCAATTCTACCAAAGCACGATTTACCGGCCAATCCAATTTTGCCTGGATGAACTCTTTTTGCATGAGTCCCCCGGCAGTGTCTTCGTCGTAATTGAGGAGGTCAACGATATCGTCTGCGGCATCGTCGTCTTCCATTTGTGAGATGACCTCCTGGATCTTTTCATCCGGTAGTTCTCCCAAGATATCCGCCGCGTCATCCGAATCCAAATTTTCCAGCTGCTCGGCCATTTCCTTGGAGGAAAGGGATGCTAAGAAACGGTCACGGACTTCTTCTTCCAGCTCCATGAGCACATCGGCCTGAACTTCCTCATCGAGTTGATAATAGAGGAATTTGGCTTGCTCATTTGTCAACTCATCCATGATCTCTGCGATATCCGCAAAGTGGAGGTCGATGATGTGTTCTTTAATCCATGCGGTATCCTCCGATGTGATAGCCAATCGGATGCGCTCCAGAAAATCTTTGGTTAATTCGAACCGCATAGCGCTGAAATTTGCTGCAAAATTAGGGCTTTCCCCGCGTTAAACAAGCAGGTGCCGTAAGGTGTACGTTATTTTTTCGTGAAGGTTTAGGATTGGGGCACTTTTCTGTAAAAAAGTCCGACATTTCCCGCAAACAATCCGAAGAAAAAGGCATTGAATGTCACGCCAATTTGGGTTTCTAAGGTGTCTTCGATCAAAAAGGAAGTGATCGCAATTCCGGCAAAACACAACCATTCGAAGGCTCGCATCTGAAGGGAGGAACGAATAACGCGTATCCAAAGCCACAGAAAGGCAAAAAGTCCCAACAAGCCCGATGTGATCCACGTAGTGAGATACTGATTGTGCGAACGGTGTCTGTTTTGAGGGAGCAACTTGCTATTTGTGCTTTCATAAACTTCTTGGAAAGCATCGTCGATATCTCCTGCACCAACCCCGAACAACCAGTTTTGCGCAATGATTGCCTTGGCGGCCTTCCAATATTCAAAGCGCTGCAACATGGAATGTCCGTTCGGATCTTCCGGATATTGGATCTGCGTGCGCAATGAATGTAAGCGTGCATGCAAACCACCTTTTGCCAATTCTACGGAGGCAATGCCATTTTCGATGAGTTGAATCTCCTCTTTGCTTAATTTGGAGAAACCTTCTCGGTCTTTCGTCAATCCACGAGACGTCATATAACGCCACAATGTGTAGTGTACCATGGTGCCTTTTGCATCTTTATCGATGTTATAGCGCAAATCCGATACGGAATTCCAACACGAGTCGATCTCCTTTGGTGCAATTTGTGCCAGTACAGGATAACCGTTTTCCCAAGGAGTGTTTTTTTCGAAATAATAAGGTTCACCGTATTTTGAAACGAGTGCAAGTTCAGAAACTTTTACTTTTTCAGGAAGAGGCTTTAATTGCAGATACAACCACCAACCACCGATAAATAGTATACAAACGGAGGAGAGGGATAAAATCCGTTTAACAAGTTTTGATTGCAGGTTTTGAATGAGTAAAACCGTTCCAGTTAACAGAATTGCAAGTAAAGAGATATATCCTGCTACTACTTGAGAATACCAGGTGTAGTAGGTAAACCAAACGATCAGCACCAGCGCAACCCATCGAAAGGGAAGTTTGCGGAGCCACCAACCCAAGAGTAGTGCGATACCCATTGCAACAAGTAAAGCATAACGAATGTGCGACACAAATAGGGAAAGTCCACGAATGTCGTTGTAATTTTTTGGACCAAACCACTGATTGTAGTAACCGTAATTCAGCAGGGATGTGACAAAGAGACTTCCCAAAAATGCAAGACACAAGGCGTAGATCCAGTTGCGGTTAGGAAAAGGAATTGCGACCAATCCCAGTGGCAAGGCGTAAAGCGGCAATTTGACGCGGAAATCATGTCCAACGTAGCCCATATTCGAGCTCCAGGCGATGGACAGCCATTCCAATCCAACGTAAAGAAACAAGGCGATCAACCAAGGGTTTTGCTTCCAGATCTGCCAGTAATTTTTGAAATCTGCCTTCAGTAGCAAGTTGGCAAAAAGCAACATGGTTCCCAGCGAAAGCGGAATTTTGCTCCAGGGAAGACCAACGACAATGGCCAAACAGGCGATGAAATGAATAACAAGATGTACCGGTTTTCCGGTCAGTTTATCCAGCATACAAGAAGGCTTTCCTTACAAACGCTTATTTTCCCAATATAGTGTTGTATTGCTTTGGATCGTTCAATATTTCGATTGCTTTCTGCACATCCGGATCCAATTGGAAAGCTTGTTCTGCACGCCCTTTTTGATAATAGTAGCGCGATACGATCTCATTCGACAACAAATCGTTGATCTCCTCTTTGAACTTCTCCATGTCTCGCTCTTTCGATGGTGTTACTTTGGCCAACAAAGCATCGTATTCGGCTTTCACATCTTCGTAGTATCCTTCTTCCTCAGCCGTTTTTTTCATTTTTTCGAGCTGCTCTTCCGAGGCGGTATTGTATTTGAAATCTTGTTTCAAGGCAAACTGCTTGAATGCTTCGTATTCCTCCGGAGTAAGACGGAAATTACGTGCATCACCGATATTGCTGTGTGTGCGTGCATATTCGGTTGCATAGTTGAAGATTACGTTGCTCACCATCAATTGCGCCAATAAGCGGCTGTAGTCATTCTTTTCAACGTCAACATCCGGTTCAATTCCACGTCCGTCGATCACGGTACGTCCGTTAACAGTTTTGAATTTTTTCAAAAGGGAATCAGCAATTTGCTTCGGTTTTTCTCCGTTTTCTTTGTCGTAGTATTCCAAACGTTGCACACAGCGACCGGAAGGCGTGTAGTATTTAGAGATCGTCAACTTGATCTTAGAACCGTATTTCAGATCAAAGGTACGTTGTACCAATCCTTTCCCATAACTGGTAGAACCAACAATTACTGCACGATCCAAATCTTGCAAACTTCCCGAAACGATCTCGGAAGCGGAAGCAGATCCACCGTCGATCAAAACCACCACCGGAATGTTTAGGTCAACCGGCTCTGCTGATGTGGCATACACGCGGTTTTCTTCCTCGATTCGTCCTTTTGTGGTTACAACGGTTTGTCCTTTTTTCACGAACATATTCACGATCTTCACCGCTTCGATCAACAATCCACCACCGTTTCCACGCAAGTCTAAAACCAGCGATTTCATGCCGTTCATTTTCAACTGATCGTAGGCCACACGGACATCGGAAGCTGCGGTTTGCGTAAAGCTGTTGAGTTTGATGTACCCCACTTGAGTTGTTAGCATTCCGGAATAAGGAACATCCGGTAATTTGATCTCATCGCGGGTGATCGAAATGGTTTCAATGGCTCCGTTGCGCTCAACTTTCAAAGTAATTGTTGAACCTTTAGGTCCTTTCAAGGCAGCGGAAACTTCATCGGAAGGTTTGCCTTTCATATCCTTATCGTCGATACTCAAGATCTTGTCACCGGCCTTGGCGCCCGCTTTTTGTGCAGGATTTCCCTCGTAAGGTTCAGCGATGTAGGTGTAATCTCCCATTTTGCGGATCAAAGCACCGATTCCACCGTATTGACCAGTCGTCATCAAGCGGTAATCTTCCATATTTGCTTCATGGTAATAAACCGTGTACGGATCCAGTTCTTTGAGCATGGCATCGATCGCCGTTTTACTCATTTCACCCGGTTTGATGTCGTCCACGTAATTCATCTCCAATTGCTGGAAGATCATGTCCATCAATTCCATCGATTTAAGCACTTCAAAGCCATTTGTTTGAGCCTTTATTCCTTGATAGGAAAACAAAGAAGCGCTTAGTAAGCAGATCGCTATTAATTTATGCATTGTTCTTTCCGGTTTATTCATTGCTCCTTTTGGGAGCTCATTGTTAGGTAAAAATACCAAAGTTTGACTTGGGTGCGAGATGTAGTAACGAAATTCTCTCACGATTCATTGTTCACAGCGCCAATATCCAACTCTTGGGTCAACTTCTGTACCAGTTTTTGCCAAGCTTGGTTTAGTTGCTCGTAATTCGGAATTTCCTTTGCGCGGTAAAAGACCATGATTCCCAATTGAGCAGCATTTGCTTGCAGTTTGGGTTCGATCAATTGCTTGTTTTTACGGATAACTTCGCGCAGAAGCCGTTTGATATAATTTCGATCATGTGCACGTTTGAATGCTCTTTTTGGAACCGCAATTACCACTTGAAACGGGACAGCGGCGTCCAACGAAAGCGGTAAATAGTGACAATTGAGCGGGTAGGATTTCACCACCTTACCGGATGCATAAACTGCATTGATCTGCTTTTTACTGCAAAGTTTATATGCCTTACCGAAGTGTTCCCCTGCAGTCATGTAATAAAGATCATTTAGCCGACCAGGTTGTTCCTTCCTTGGCGTCTTTGATAGTGATTCCAGCTGCAGCCAAACGGTCGCGAATAAGATCTGAGGTTGCCCAATCCTTGTTTTCACGTGCTGTTTTGCGCATTTCCAGTACCAGATCCATGGCTGCGTTCAATGCTTCGCTGTTATCACCCGATTCCAAAGTGATTCCCAGTACATCCTGAAAGAAACTGGTCATTTCAAGTGTAAGTACAGCCAAGTCCTCCGCAGAAATTTGCGCTTTGTTTTCGGCTACCGCATGAATCGTTTTCGCTGCTTCGAATAACTGAGCAATGAGCATTGGCGCATTGAAATCGTCGTTCATTGCTTTATAGAAAGTGTTCACCAAAGCCGGAACGTCTACTGTTGATTGCTTAGAAACCGGAAGAGTTGCCAATTTATCCATAGCTTCTTGTAAGCGCGACAAGCCTTTTTCGGCTGCGTTCAAGGACTCTGAACTTAGATCCAAGGTGCTGCGGTAATGTGCCTGCATCATGCAGAAACGAATCACATGGGGTGCGTATGGTTTATCAAATACCGCGGTTGTTCCTTCCACGATCTCTTTTGGCAAGAAGTAATTTCCCAATGACTTGGACATCTTTTGACCGTTCACATTCAACATGTTTGCGTGCATCCAGAAGCGCGCAGGATTGCAACCCAAAGAACCACAGTTTTGTGCGATCTCATCCTCGTGGTGCGGAAATTTCAAATCCATTCCACCACCGTGAATATCGAATTGTGAACCTAAATATTTGGTGCTCATGGCTGTACATTCGATGTGCCATCCCGGGTTTCCATCTCCCCAAGGCGAACGCCAGATCTGCATGTCTTCCGGATTGGCTTTCTTCCAAAGTGCGAAATCCGCAAAAAAGCGTTTCTCATCCTGTGCATTCAGATTGCGTGTTTCTTCTTCCAATTCGTCTACTTTTCTTCCCGACAAAATGCCGTAGTGGAATTTTTGGGAGTAGGCGCGAACGTCGAAATAAACTGATCCATTCACCACGTAAGCAAAACCGTTTTCAATGATCTTTTCGATGATCTCGATCTGCTCTTGAATATGGCCTGTTGCCGTTGGTTCGATTGCAGGAGGTAACATATTGTAAATGCGCTGCAACTCCTGAAATTTCACATTGTACTTATAAACGATCTCCAGCGATTGCACCTGCTCCAGTCGCGCTGCTTTTCCAATGCTGTCAACGGCTTCGCCGGCAGAGTTGGTAATGTGACCAGCGTCTGTGATGTTGCGGACGTATTTAACCTGATAACCCAATTTCAACAAATAACGGTAGATCATGTCAAAATTGATGAAAGTCCGCATATTTCCCATGTGTGGTTCCGAATAGAGTGTCGGACCACATACATACATACCAATTCGACCGGCGTGCAGCGGTTCAAAACGTTGCTTTTCGCCATTCAAACTGTTGTAAATGCTTAATTCGCTAGCTGATGTATGTAAATTACTCATGAGATCGGGAATCTTTGAATTGCGAAGATAACCAGAAATTGCGATTGTACGATTTGGAAAATTTGGTTCTAATATTGCGGTTTTCTTGGTATATTGCTCTTTAAACCAATCAAAATGAAATCAGTCTTAATGCTTTTTGCCTTGCTTTTTGTTGTGCAATCCAAGGCGCAAACCTTTGCAACTGCTCAGGAATACAATGATTATATCGTAAATGTTCAAGTGAGCATCGGTGAAAAGATGTTGGCTTTCAATGACATTGTGGGAGATGAAAATTCGACTTTAGAATATGCTATTAGTGAATTGAACGCGATGGTTGCATTTGCAGATGATGCCATTGCAAAGGCATCTAAAATTACGCCTTTTGAGAAAAATACAGAATTGAAAGAAAGTGCTTTGGCCTTATTCCGTTTTTACCGCCAGATCTTGAATGAAGATTACCGCAAGATGGTTTCCATTTACTTCGACCCGAATTTGAACGAAGAGTCGATCAAGGAAATGGAAGCTATTTTAGAAAGCATTTCACAGCGTGAGGAATCCTTGGATGAACGTTTTCAAACGGCTCAAATTGCTTTTGCTGAAAAATACGATTTGGAATTGTTGGAAAACGAATTGCAAGAGGAAATTGATGAGATTAATGAGGGGGAGTAACCACTTCATACATTTAAAACAGATACTTATGAAAACGTTTTTTATTTTTCTAGTTAGCACATTGTCCTTTTTTGCGGGTGCTCAATCAGATGATGCTGCAGTCGCTTATAACGACAATATTGTTGAATTACAAAACCGAATTGGCTATAAAATGGTTGCTTTTAACGAAAAAGTTGGCGAAGAGGGAAGTACGCGTGAATCTGTAGAGGTTTATTATCAAGACTTGCTCAACGAGACGCGCAAAGTAATTAAAGAAGCAGAAAAAATTGGGCCATTCGATGGAAATGTGAGCTTGCGAAACTCAGCCATAAATTTGTTCAAGTTCTACGAAAAGGTGATCACAACAGATTACAAGCGTATGCTGGATATCATTTACGCAGCTGAAGTAAGCGATGAGATGTATGATGAGCTCGCTGAGATTCTTGCTATGGTGACAGAAGAAGAAGCTGGATATGACCAGGCATTTCAATCAGAGCAGGTACAATTTGCTGAAAAATATGGGTTCGAACTAACGGAGAACGAACTTCAGGAAGAAATGGATGAAGAATAAAAAAAGGCTGCAAAACTTGCAGCCTTTTTCGTAGTAGTAGCAATGGGTTAAATATGTTGCAATGCTTGGTTGATATCGGCAATGATATCTTCAAAATGTTCTACTCCAACGGACAAACGCACTAAAGCCGGAGAGATTTTCATCGCTTCTTTTACATCTGCTGGCACATCTGCATGCGTCATGGTGGCAGGATGCTCCGCCAAACTTTCAGTACTTCCTAATGACACAGCCAACTTGATCAATTTCAAATTGTTCAACAAACGGAAGGCTTCGGCTTCTCCACCCACCACGTCAAATGCGATCATCGCTCCACTCGATTTATATTGTTCTTCGTAAATGCGTTTTTCATTTGCAGTTCCTTGTTCCGGAATGAAGCCCAGGTAGTAAACATGACTTACTTTCGGGTGGTTTTTCAAGAATTGGGCTACGTGTACAGCATTTTTCGCCTGTTCTTCCATACGCACTTTCAAGGTTTCCAGACTGCGCATCAATAACCAACCTGTCCATGGCCCGGCCATATTCCCTAAGAATGTACGCAAGCCTTTAATGCGTGCCATTAATGCTTTCGATCCCAAGCAGGCCCCGGCGATCACATCCGAGTGTCCACCGATATATTTTGTAGCGGAGTACAAGACCAAATCTGCTCCGTGCTTCAACGGATGTTGCCAGATTGGTCCCATGTACGTATTGTCAACAGAAAGGATCACTTCTGTTTCCTTTGTAGTATAGCGTTTTTTAATGGCAGCGCACATTGAAATGTCGATCAAGGCATTCGTTGGATTAGCCGGTGTTTCAATGTGTATCATGCGCAAGCGATCAGCTTTTCCCGTTGCCTCTATGCGTTCGATGATCGTTTCCATCGACTCATCAGCGCGGAAACCAACCGCATCGATCTGCATTTTCTTCAAAAAGTGATTGATGAAGTGATCTGTTCCACCATATACAGGGCGGGAATACAAAAGCAAGTCGCCCGGAGCCAAGAACTCCATCAATGCAGTAGAGATCGCTGACATTCCGCTTTCAAAAACAGCGCAATCTTCCGCTTCATCCCACAAGCACAAACGGTTTTCCAAAATTTCCAGATCCGGATTGTTCAATCTCGAGTAGATCAAGCCCATCTCTTCGTTTTCCCCCTTCTCTCGGATCCCATAAGCTACCTCAAAAAATGCTTTTCCTTCCTCAGCTGTGTTGAACACGAACGTAGATGTTTGGAAAATTGGACATTTGATGGCTCCCTCTGAAAGCGAAGGTTTGTAGCCATAACTCATCATTAAACTTTCTGGTCTCATTTTCTGTAAAATTTAAACCAAGTAAAATAAAAATGTAACTCAAGGCAACTAACGCAGAAAATAAAACTGTAAAAGAGGGTGAATAAGAAATAAGGTTCTGTATTATTATTTACATTTGTATCTCAACGGAATACGATTCTTATGGCTATCAGACCAGAGCGCGAATTGGATGAGGTAGATCTGCAGATCATTGACCTGCTTCAGAGCAATGCAAAATGGAGCAACAAAGAAATTGCCGATAAAGTTGGACTTTCTGTCACACCAACTTTCGAGCGAATTCGCCGCTTGGAGCGTCTGGGCATTATTACCGGTTATATAGCGACTGTAAATCGTACCTTTTTAGGAAGAGAATTGCAGGTCTTCTGTCAGGTTTCGCTGCGCACACATCAATTGGAAGCTCTCAATGAATTTGAGCAATTGGTAGTGAAATTGAAAGAAGTGACTTCGTGCTACCACGTTGCCGGTTCGGTTGATTACACGCTGCTGGTGGAAGTGAAAGACATGGAAGCTTACCAGCATTTTTTGAAGAATAAGTTGACCACGATCCCGCATATTGGACAAGTTCACAGTAACTTTGTTATGACCGCGATCAAAGAACCTAAAGCCCAAGGCTTATGAAAATGGAAGTTGTTTTTTTGGATACCGTACATCCGGTTTTGGAAGAAAGATTGTCAGCCAGCGGACTGTTCTCTTGCGTTGATGGTACGAAATGGAGTAGAGCGGAAAGCGAAAGTCGTTTGAAAACTGCACACGGAATCGTTATTCGTTCGCGTTTCCCAATGGATGAACAGTTGTTACAGTTTGCACCGGAACTGCGATTCATTGCGCGTTCAGGCGCAGGAATGGAAAACATTGACGAGGCATACTGCGCAAAAAGAAATATCCTCTTATTCAACGCTCCGGAAGGAAATCGAAATGCAGTTGGGGAACATGCCTTGGGGATGTTGCTTGCGCTTATGAATAAATTACACACTGCAGATCGCGACGTACGCAAAGGAATCTGGGATCGTGAAGGAAATCGGGGAGTGGAGCTGGATGGTAAAACAGTTGGGATCATTGGCTTTGGAAACAACGGAGCCGCCTTCGCCAAAAAATTGCGTGGATTTGATGTCAAAGTTTTGGCCTACGACAAATACAAGTCCGGTTTTGGCGATGACTTCGTCATGGAAGCAACGCTGGAAGCGGTATTGCGCAAATCCGATGTGCTTTCATTTCACATCCCGCAAAATGCCGAAACGATCTACTTTGCAAATCAAGAGTTGTTTGATGGACTTGGAAAATCAATCTATTTGTTGAACCTCTCTCGAGGAAAGATCGTTGAAACGGCGGCCTTGATCCGTGCTTTGGAAAAAGGGGTGGTGCTTGGTGCCGGGTTGGATGTCAACGAATTTGAGAAAGCATCCTTCGAATCGTTTTTTGAGTCAGAGATTCCGGAACCACTTAAGTATTTACTGCACAGTGACCGCGTCTTACTGACTCCACACGTTGGTGGATGGACCCAAGAAAGTTACTTCAAACTGAGTGATGTATTGGCCGATAAGATCTTGTTGGTTTACGCACCGGATTAAGGTTTTACCCAATCCACGATCCAGTTAGCATCGCCGATCTGTAAAACCAGATAAATAGTTTGCAAATCCGGCATTTCATCCAGGGAGAATTTTTGTCCTTTTTCGTTTTTCAAGCACTTACCCTGCTGATCGTAGATCTGAATACTACCAATCTTCCCGTCATTTACGTATAGAACATTATTTAACATGGTTACCGGAGCTGAAGCGAGTAGCTCATCCAAACCAGCGGCTGAAATGATAAATTCGTAGCTGATCGTTTGAACGAAACCGGGAGCGTCTGGATCATACACATCGAAATAGGCGATCCCGTTTCCAGGCGTGTTATTCAACATTGCTCCAATAATCAATTTTTGAGGGTATCCCAAATTGGCGAATAAAGTGAAATCAGCGCTATCTCCATCCAAAACAACTGGATAATAATTGTCCTGATCATCAAAATTAATTCCCCATGCAGCCGGAATATTTGCAAAATGTGCCTTCCAACGTAGATTGGTGTCTACATTACTATCTGTGATTACTTCGATATACCAATGCGCAGGAGATTGATTTGTGTTTTTGATCAATACAGCAGATGTATCGACCACGTGAAACGCTTGTGCTTTTACTGCACCACAACCCAACACTACAAATAATAGAGCAAAAACTGTTTTCATGTATCAAATATCCTGAATATGAAGGAGAAGTCCAACTGTTTATTATGGAAAGATTGTGGATTGCAAGCGTGCTTCAGATATATTTTGTGAGAATTTTAACTGTCTTTTCCTTTTGGAATCGTAACTTCGCGTACTCGCATCTAAGAACTGAGAGACATGAAAACGATTTTGCTATTAGGCGCAGGAATGTCGGCCTCTTCCTTGATCCGCTACTTATTGCAACATGCTGAACAATTCGATTGGCAACTGCGTGTTGTGGATCAATCATTGGATCTGGTTAAGCGTAAGTTGAATGGACATCCACGTGGAATAGCTCTTTCATTCAATGCCTTGGATCGCTCTGAGAGATGGGAGGAACTCAAACGCGCAGATTTGGTTATTTCCATGCTACCGGCCCGCTTTCATGTGGAAGTTGCCAAAGATTGTTTGGAATTGAAAAAGCACCTGATCACTCCTTCTTATGTGGCGCCGGAAATGAAAGCTCTGGATGCGGAGGTGAAAGCCGCCGGTTTGTTGTTCATGAACGAAATTGGTGTGGACCCGGGGATCGATCACATGAGTGCCATGCAGATCATCGATGAGATTCGTGCAAAAGGTGGTACGATCACCTCGTTTAAAAGTTATTGCGGTGGATTAATTGCTCCGGAGAGTGACAATAATCCCTGGAATTACAAATTTACCTGGAATCCGCTGAATGTAGTTCTTGCCGGACAAGGCGGAGCTGCCCAGTTCATCGATCACGGTCAATACAAGTATATTCCATCCGGACAGTTATTCGCGCGCCTCGATCACATCGAAGTGGAGGGATACGGTTCATTTGACGGTTATGCTAATCGCGATTCATTATCGTATCGTGAAGTATATGGTTTGGAAACAATCCCAACGTTGTACCGGGGTACTTTGCGCCGCAAAGGATATTGCCAGGCTTGGAATGTATTCGTTCAGTTGGGAATGACGGATGATTCATATGCCTTGGCAAATGCCGAAAATTTAACCGCTAGAACCTTTTTAAATTCCTTTTTACCATTCGATGAAACAAAGAGCGTTGAAGAAAAATTCATGAATTTCTGTGCAAAAATTGGTGTGACAGATATCGAACGCTTCCGTTGGCTAGGCTTATTTGATGGAGAAACGGTAATTGGTTTTGAAAAAGCTACTCCGGCTAAACTATTGGAGAAGATCCTGGTAAAGAAATGGGTTTTAGAACCGGGTGATAAAGACATGTTAGTGATGGTTCACGAGTTTGAGTATGAACTGAACGGAATGAGGCATGAGATCAACTCTTCGATGGTCAATATCGGAGAAGATCAGATGTATACTTCCATGTCGAATACGGTTGGTTTACCAGTTGGGATCTGTGCGAAATTGATGCTTACGGGAGCATTGAAAGATACTGGAGTTCACGTACCTACCGCTGCACATGTTTATCAACCGATCTTAGTGGAATTACAAGGAATGGGCATCGCCTTTAACGAAAAGCACCGCTCTTTAGGATCTTGCTAAAAAACGGTAAGCCATCGTTCCGGCAATCGTTGCAAAAAGCACTGCCTCCGGAGGATATACCGTGAAAAAGCTGAAACCAAGGAATATTCCTGCTGCTCCCAAAAGGATCAAGCCTTGTTTGGTCAATCCTCCTGTGATCTGTTGCATGGTCAATCGTTCAAACAAGCGAAAACGCAGAAACTGTGAGCGGTAGACTAAAATGCCATTTAAAAGGATCAGTGGAATCAATAAGACACCTTGAGGCAATCCTAGATCTTGGTAACTGAGGAAAGCCCAAATACGCTCGGTCCATAAAAATGGTTGCTGCAAACGTGGTAATAAAGTCCAGACTAAAAAAATAGTAGCTAGGAGAAGTAAAGCACCCAAAACGGCATTCTTAATGAAAACGCGTTTTTCATTTTCGGAGGAATGATATGCAGAACGTTTCGCACCTTTAGCAAGTGTTAATCCGTAGAAAAGCAGCCAATCCAATAAGAAGAATTGCAGGATGAACGAAGTGTCCCAATTCCAAAACAAATATCCCGCTACCGGAAGCAGTGCCTCCAATAGCGTTTGTACGATCAGGGCATTTTTTGGGGTCATATCTTGTACTTGCGGGCCGCATCGCGCGACAATTTGAATTCCGGATTGTACTTCAATGCTTTTTTAAACGCTTCGATCGCACTGGTTGGATCGCCCTTCAATTCGTAACAAATCCCCAGATTGTGCCAAGCCTCTACATATCGCGGTTCTTTCTGCAAGGTCGCATTGTAGAAAATGATCGCACTATCGATCTGATCTTGGTGGAATTGTTTGATCCATCCTTGTTGGAACAAAGAAGGAGTGAATTCCGGATCCATTTTGGCCATTTTTCGGTAGATCTCCAGGGCTTTTTCGTCTTCTTTGAACTCTTGGTGTGCATAAGCTAAATTGTACCAAGCATCAATGGATTTCGGACGCAATTGTGTAGCCGTTGTAAAATACTCCAAGCATAATTTATCTCCCTCTTCCTGATACAAGGTTCCTAAGAAAATGTATGCTTCAAAGAAATCCGGATCTTGATCGATCGCCGTTTGGTAAGAAGATTTCGCCAGTTCGCGGTATTTGTTGTCTTTGTCCAATTTCGGTCCTGCCAATTGCAAGTAATTTGTTCCTTTCAACACATACGCATCGCGGTAACGCTTGTCAATACGCAGGGCTGTGTTGATGTATTGGAAGGATTTCTCGTAGTCACCCATTTGAGAATAAGTAGAAGCGAGGGCAACCAATGCTTTCAGGTTACGGGGCTGTTTTTTGATCACGTATTTGAAATGATCCTGCGCAATTTGAATATCTTCTGCGGTGCGTGCCGCGCGGTTATTCAAGGCATTGGCATACAAGAAACGCGCTTCAATGTTTTTAGGCTGCATGCGATAGGCTTTTGCCCCATCTTTCAATGCTGCATCGTAATCGTAGCGTTCCATCATCTTATTTCCATGTTGGATAAGGATCGGAACACTGTCAGGATACATTTTGTACAGTTTATCGATGTCCGTAACAGCTTGCTTCTTTTTCGTTTCCCCGCAGGAAACAAACAAGAGCATTACCGGAACCAGAAAAAACAGAATGCGAGTCATTTTCATGCAACAAAAATAAGGATTCCTGATCGAAAGGAAGTCATATACCTAACGCGCGATCACAGGAAATGGTTGGAAAGCAAAAAGCACGATCTGTTGATCGTGCTTTTCCAATATTCGAAGATCTTACAATCCCAATAGAACCGCCATTGGATCTTTACCACCAAACAGCATTCTTTCCGGATTTTCGATCATTTCTTTCACTTTAACAAGGAAACCAACTGACTCACGACCGTCAATGATACGGTGGTCATAAGAAAGTGCCAGGTACATCCCCGGACGGATCTCCACTTTGCCATCAATTGCTACCGGACGCTCAACGATGTTGTGCATACCCAAGATAGCTGATTGCGGCGGGTTGATGATCGGAGTAGACATCATGGATCCAAACACACCACCATTCGTGATCGTGAATGTTCCACCGGTCATATCATCTGGAGTGATCTTACCATCGCGAGCTTTGATCGCCAAACGCTTGATCTCACGCTCGATCTCAGCCAAAGACATTTGCTCTGCGTTGCGTACTACCGGTACCATCAAACCTTTCGGAGAAGAAACCGCGATACCTACGTCAGCATAGTTGTGGAAAACCACTTCGTTGCCATCGATCTGTGCATTTACAGCAGGGAACAAATTCAAGGCTTCAGTAACTGCTTTCGTAAAGAAAGACATGAACCCAAGGTTTACTTCGTGGTGCTTCGCGAACTGATCCTTGTATTTTGCACGCAAGTCCATGATCGGCTTCATGTCTACCTCGTTGAAGGTAGTCAACATCGCTGTTTCGTTCTTCACAGAAACCAAACGCTCTGCGATCTTGCGACGCAACATCGACATTTTCTCGCGGTTTTGGTCGCGTGTTCCGCCCCAACCTTGTGCATCCGCAGCTGAGAATCCAGCAGCCATAGCAGCTACCACATCTTGCTTCGTAATACGTCCGTCTTTTCCTGTTCCGTTGATCTTCGCCGGATTGATGTTGTTCTCAGCGATAACTTTTGCAGCAGCCGGAGAAGGCGTTCCTTTTGCGTAGCTGTCAGATGCAGGTCCTGGATTTGGTACCGGAGCAGCTTTTACTTCAGCAGGAGCCGATTCTTTAACCGGAGCCGGAGCTGCCTCTTCTACTTTTGCAGGAGCCGGAGCCGCTGTACCTTCCGGACGCGCAGCAGAAGTATCGATCAAGCATACTACCTGACCTACTTTTACTACATCTCCTTCAGCAGCTTTTAACGTAATTACTCCACTTTGCTCTGCAGGCAATTCCAAGGTTGCTTTATCAGAATCAACTTCAGCAATTGCTTGATCTTTTTCTACATAATCACCATCAGCTACCAACCACGTTGCGATCTCTACTTCAGAAATAGATTCACCCGGACTTGGAACTTTCATTTCTAGAACTGACATATCTCTAATTTTTTTTAAGCGTTGACTTTAGCGTACTGAAACAGATCCGCGTACAATTGTTTCAAACGACGTTCATGTAATTTTTTGGAACCTTCTGCTGCAGCTGCCGAAGCTGGTCTGCAAACTCCCTCAATTCCTGTTTTGCGCATGCGCATAGCGATGTATGACCAAGCACCCATGTTCTCAGGTTCTTCCTGAGCCCAAATGATGTTCTTCGCGTTGTATTTAGCGATGATCGCATCAATCTGATTTTGCGGGAACGGATACAATTGCTCCACACGCACGAATGCCATATTGTCTACACCCATTTCGGCTGCTTTTTCCTTCATTTCGTAGTAGAATTTACCCGAACAAAGTACCAAAGTATCCACATTTGCTACATTTGCCGTCGGATCATCCAGTACCTCCTGGAAGCGACCACTTGCCATTTCTTCTAAAGTAGAAACCGCAGCCGGATAGCGCAACAACAATTTCGGAGAGAAAACAACCAATGGTTTGCGGAATGGACGCGATAACTGACGACGCAATAAATGGAAATGGTTAGCCGGCGTTGACGTGTTTACGATCTGCATGTTGTCATCTGCACATGCTTGTAAGAAACGCTCCATACGACCTGAAGAGTGCTCAGCACCTTGTCCTTCATAACCGTGTGGCAACAACATGGTCAAACCACTTTGTGTGGACCATTTATCCTCACCAGCAGTGATGAATTGGTCGATCATGATCTGAGCCCCGTTGAAGAAATCTCCAAACTGTGCTTCCCAGATCGTCAATCCGTTTGGCGTAGCCAATGAATATCCGTATTCAAAACCAAGAACACCGTACTCGGACAACAAAGAGTTGTAAACCGAAAACGGAGCCTGTTTGTCTGACAATAAATTCAAAGTTACGATCTCTTCTTCTGTGTCCTCTGTTTTAACCACAGCGTGACGGTGCGAGAAGGTTCCGCGTTCTACATCTTGTCCTGAAATACGTACCGGTTTGCCATCAACCAACAAGGTTGCGTAAGCCAACATTTCAGCAGTACCCCAATCCAAACTGTTGTTTTCAACGGCCGCTAAACGGTCGTCAAAGATCTTCTGGATCTTGCGGAAGTATTTTTTGCCTTCAGGAAGGGTAGCCAATTTGCGGCCTAATTCAACCAATTTATCTTTTGCGATCCCTGTTTCAGGACTTTCCAAGAAATCAGCTGAAGTACTGTGACGGTAACCTTCCCAAGTTTTACTCAAGAAATCCCAAACCACTGCCTTTTCATTTTGGCGCGCGATCTCGAATTCAGATTCCAAATAATTGTTGTATTCATCCTCTACTTGTTTTGCTGCTTCGTTCGTAATAGAACCTTCAGCCAACAATTGCTTCAAGTAGATATCTTTTGGATTTGGATGTTTTTTAATGATGTTGTACAAGCCCGGTTGCGTGAACATAGGCTCATCTCCTTCGTTGTGTCCGTATTTACGGTAACAAAGCAAATCAATGAATACATCTCGGTGGAATTTCTGACGGTATTCCATCGCGATTTCGATGGTTTGGATCACTGCCTCTACATCGTCTCCATTTACGTGGAAAACTGGGGTCAAGGTAGTTTTAGCAACGTCTGTACAGTAAGTGGAGGAACGTGCGTCCAAGTAGTTCGTTGTAAATCCTACCTGGTTGTTCACCACGATGTGGATCGTACCACCGGCGCGGTAACCATCCAGCAAAGCCATTTGGATCACCTCGTAAACGATCCCTTGACCAGCTACCGCAGCATCTCCATGGATCATTACCGGACAAACTTTGTCTTCATCTTTGAAGATGTGATCCAGTTTTGCGCGTGCAATTCCTTGAACAACCGGATCCACCGCCTCCAAGTGAGAAGGGTTTGGTGCCAAAGTAAGGCCGATCTCTTTTCCGTTCGAACATTTTACCGAGCTCGTATACCCTTGGTGGTACTTCACGTCACCGTCAAATGCCCCATCGTAATCGAACTCTTTCCCTTCGAATTCTGAGAAAATATCTTGAGGACGTTTTTGGAAGATGTTTGTCAAGGTGTTCAGACGACCGCGGTGCGCCATTCCCATCACGAAATATTCTACTCCCAAAGAAGAACCTTTGTCCACTAAAGCATCCAATGCCGGGATCAAAGCCTCACCACCTTCAACAGAGAAGCGTTTTTGTCCAACGTATTTTTTACCCAAGAAAGCTTCGAAATTGGTTGCTTGAACCAACTTTTTGTACACGTTCAACTTACGTGCGCCATCAAATTGCGGGCGATTTTTAATTTCAATTTTATTGCGGAACCACTCCAAACGCTCCGGCTCGCGCATGAACATGTACTCGATACCGATCGATTGGCAATAGGTTTCTTCCAGATGCGCAATGATGTCTTTCAACGTCGCTGCTCCAATACCGATCTGATCTCCAGCTTGGAAAGTAGTTTCCAAATCTGCTGGTTCCAAACCAAAATTCTCGATTGCTAAAGATGGTTCATACTTTCTGCGCTCACGCACCGGATTGGTCTTGGTGAACAGGTGTCCACGAGAACGATAACCGTTGATCAAGTTCAGAACTTTGAACTCCTTCTGAAAGTTTTCTGGAATTTCCCCTCCGTCTTCATAATTGGTACGGGCAAAATCAAATCCTTCGAAGAATTTTTGCCAGCCAATATCTACACTCTGAGGGTCTTTCGTGTAAGATTGGTACAAATGCTCTATGGCATTTACGTCTGCATTCCCGACGTAGGTCACTTTATCCATGTTATGTGCACTAAAATGGTGCGTAAAGTTAAATTAATTTGAAGAAAGAAGTTCAGAAAAAACCTATTAAAATTTGCAAATGCGACCTAAGAGGGATTTCGCTTGTTGTTCGTGAACTTTTGCTCGACGAATCTAATGGTTCGAGAATTGCAATTTGTAGTAAACTTTGGTTATCTCACGGATAAAAATGGCCTCCGCAAGTGCGCTGTTTGGTTCTTGGCTATCAGCGAGTTGAATGGACCAATTTTCCGGAACATCCACGATATACAACAGCTGTTTCAATTGATAGCCGGATAAGCCGGACAGCGTTTTGGCAAGTTCAGGAATCCAGGCCTTAGGAAGATCGCCTTCCAGAACAGGAACGGGCGCACCGACCAACATCAGGTCTTTTTCCAATTGGTTGTAAATGGCCTGCAGCACGACGTCCTTGGAAGATACTTCCAGAGCTTTGTTCCAAAGTGTCATTGCTGTTTCCATGAAAAAGTAGTTTTCTGAATGAAGTTACCAATAAATTTGATATTCCATTGATCTTAACTGTAAATTTGCCGCATGAAGAATGCCCTGCCACAAGTGATCATCTTCGATTTAGGAGGTGTGTTGTTGAACTTGGATTACACCTTAACTGCGAAGGCTTTTATTTCGTTGGGGATGACCGATTTTGAAAACCGGTATTCGCAATTGCAGCAAACCGACTTGTTCGACCTGTTCGAAACCGGAAGGGTGTCACCGTTCCACTTCATCAATCGCTTGTTGGACCAATTACCTGCCGGTACTACTGCGAACCAAGTGGTGCATGCCTGGGATTCGATGATCCTGGATTTTCCTTTAGATCGCTTGGAATGGCTGCAACAATTGAAAAATGAGCACCGGATCTTTTTGTTGAGCAATACGAACGCTTTGCACATAGATGCCGTAAAACGCGCACTCAAAAAAGCGGTTGGTCACGATCGTTTGGAGGATTACTTCGAACAGGTGTTTCTGTCGCACGAGATCGGTATGCGCAAACCCCATGTGGAAACCTTTGCCTGGATCGTAGACCAAATTGGCGCAAAACCGGAAGATTGCTTGTTCATCGACGATAGCCCGCAACATGTGGAAGGAGCTTTGAAGGCTGGCTTGAAGGCATGGCATTGCCCT
>CAYLJB010000007.1:0-3419 GCA_964383785.1 uncultured Fluviicola sp. | reverse complement strand
CCTTTTTCCTGACACAATTCTACCAATACGCCATTCGCTGACTTAGGATGTAAAAAGGCAACTAATTTGTTGTCGGCACCATTCTTCGGTACTTCGTTCAACAATTGGAAACCTTTTCCAGAAAGTTCCTGCATCGACGCGTGGATATCGGTTACATCAAACGCAATGTGGTGAATGCCTTCGCCTTTTTTCGCAATGAATTTTGCAATGGGGCTGTTCTCATTGGTTGCTTCCAACAATTCGATCTTCGATTCACCTACCTGGAAGAAGGCAGTCTTTACACCTTCACTTTCTACACTTTCAGTTTTATAACAAGGCGTTCCAAGTAAATCTGTATATGTTGCGATAGCGGCTTCCAAATTAGAAACGGCAATTCCAATGTGTTCGATCTTATTCATAGTGTAAAAATAAAAAACCCCGACTAAAAGCCGAGGTTCTTTGTTATAGTTTCTAACTGATTATCCTTTAAAGAACTTCTCAGTTTTATTATCAAAGTTGATGTAGTAAGCACCTTTCAATAAGTTTCCACAAGGAACTGAAGTACCAACACCTTTCTTAACGATATTCCCGTAAGCATCGTAGATCTCGTATTTGGTCTCTACCGGCTTGCCATTTGCAGTGAAGTTGATGACATCTTTCACTTTAACCGGACTTTTCACTACAATTGGAACAGTAGATGTAAACTTCACTTCTTTAGAAGAACGTTTTGTACCACTGTGGTCGATTTGAACTACTCGTACGGTATTTTCACCTGAGTGAGGAGCAACCTGGAATTCATAAGAATTTGTTCCCGGTGTACCTTTACCTTGAACCTCACCAACTTGTACCCATTTGTTCCAACGGTATTGTTCAATGATGTAAGGAAGCTTTCCTTGCTCATTCGATGTTTTCCAAGTTAACATACCGTTGGGAGCCACTTTGATCTCAACAGTATTAAATGTAGAACGCGGCAATAATACCTCAGGATTCAGGATCTTCGGCTTACAGCCATCATTGTGTTCAATAACGATGAAAACCGGCTCGCCGATTTCAATATTGAACAATGAGAAGTCGATCTCGAAAGCACTGGATGCACAACCACCTGGCATTACATCACCATTCACGGTTACCTTCGTAGCACAAAAACCAAATCCATCTCCATCTTCCGGATTCTGAACATATAAGTTTTTGCCTTGGTAACTTCCTTCAATTGACAGAGCCGCAAAGCTAGAAAAGCCTGTGAACAGAGCAAATAAGGTAAGTAAGAGTAAGTTTTTCTGTTTCATTACAAATTAGTAGCTACACTAAAACATGCGCAAGTATAATAGCAATTTTTCATAAAAACAACCTTTGTCGACGTAATTTTTTATTTCGTCGAAACGAGCTCGTTTATCATAGGCCCGTTTGAGTTGATTATTTTGCCAATTTCGATGAGTAATTTTAATTGAATGGTTGAGACCGTTTATTGATTGGTAATGTGTTGAATATGGTCAGATAATATTTTTTTAGTATTCTTGTCTTTCATATTGAACCAACTGATTCTATGAAACTTTCGATATTTGCTTTTTTGCTTTTGCTAGTGTTGGTTGCCTGTGGCGACGGATCGGATAAAAAGCAATTTGAATTTGCTGGTGGAACTCTTACCCTGTGTGTTGAAAACGAACCAAGTACCCACATTGCGTGCGAAGTGACGGATGTATACTCCAACGCGGTACTAAGCCAGGTCGTTGAAGGCTTGGTTTCTTTCAATCCGGAAGACCTACAAATTCAGGGACAATTGGCAGAAAAATGGTCGATCTCGCCTGACGGTACGAAGTTTACCTTCACGCTGCGCAAGGATGTATACTTTCACGAACACCCGATTTTTACTTCCGATGAGGAGCGCAAAATGACCGCTGAAGATGTAAAATTCTCTATCGAAAAAGCCTGTTCACCTACTAAAAAAGGCGAACCATCATCTGCATATCTCGGATTGTTTGCTGATCAATTGAAAGGCGCAAAGGAATATTTCGAGAAAAAAGCGACCACTATCAGTGGAGTAAAAGTAAAGGACAATACGGTAGAATTGACCTTGATCGCTCCAGACCCTACTTATATCAATAAGTTGGCACAGATCAATGCGGCGATCATTTCGAAAAAGATCGTTGAAGCGGACAAAGAAACAGATCTTGTAGGTACCGGACCGTTCAAATATGCAGATTATGTGCAAGGTGAACCGGGTAAGATCATCCTTACAAAGAACGACTCATATTATTTATCGGATGCGAAAGGAAACGCACTTCCATATTTGGATTCTGTTGTTTTTGTGGTTGAATCCCGTAAATTGGAACAATTAGATATGTTCGAACGTGGTGAAACGCAAGTGATCAATACCCTGCCTACTTCACGCATTGCAGAAATGTTGGAAGGACGTATCAAGGATTTCAATTCGGAGCCGCCTCTAATGGTGTTGTACAACAATCCGTTATTGATCACCAATTACTACTTTTTCAATATGACCGATCCACGTTTCCAAGATCCGCGTGTGCGTCAGGCATTCAACTTTGCGATCGATCGCGATCAATTAACGAGTGAGGTCTTGCGTGGTCAGTTTTACGAAAATGGAATTTATGGTGTTGTACCTCCAATTGGTTCAGCATTCCGCGGTTACGATTTCAAAGGCGTGAAGGAAGTCTCTTATAATTACAATCCTGAATTGGCGAAAAAGTTGTTGGCCGAAGCAGGCTATCCCGGAGGAAAAGGATTTGGTTCTGTGAATTTGCGTTTAAACATCGGAGATATCCATTCAGCTGTTGCTGAAGAGATCAGTGAACAGATCTACCAAACTTTAGGCATTAACGTAAATATCGATGGGTCTTCCTTCGAGCAGAAGAATGAGGATGCCAATTACGCTAAAGGAGATATCTTCCGAAGTGCATGGGTAGCGGACTATTCTAGTCCGGAAACGTTCCTAACAAATTTCTACGGTCGTTTGGTTCCAAAATCGACTCAAGAAGCGTCAAAAATTAATCAAGCGCGTTACGTGAATCCGGAGTTTGACAAGCTGTTGGAGCAAGCACGTGCGGCTAAAACACAAAAAGAGCGCTACCGCTTATTCGGTGAAGCTGAAAAGGCATTGATGAAGAATCCGCCGCTCATGGTATTGTGGTATAACAACGATTTCCAATTGAGCTACTCACGCGTACGCAATCTTAAAAACAATCCGATGAACTTATTGGATCTGAAGCAGGTTTACTTGAAAGAATGGACGAAGGAGGAATACCTGAAATCGATTCAATAGTGTACGGATTACCGCAACAGTGAAAATTGATATACGGAAAATCGGGACGTCTTTTGATCGTCCCGTTTCTACTTTTACCAAAAAAACTTATGAAAACACAAGTACTACTTACACTAATATTTTACTTGAACTTAGGTACTTTTGTATCGTTTGGGCAAGG
>CAYLJB010000006.1:0-56805 GCA_964383785.1 uncultured Fluviicola sp. | reverse complement strand
AATTTGGGGGCTCCAAACATCATCAGTTCCGACAGAAACACCAGTTCCTCCTGGTGCATTGTATGCAATTGGGGGTGTATGAGGGATTGCTCCAACAGAATACGACGAAGTTGCCCCTGCATTAAACGGAGCAGCTGTTAATGTTGCACAAGGTGTAGAACAATTTAGGTTTTGATCAGGACCTGCATCAACTGCTGGACAACCCGGAAATTGTGCCAGTGCAGCTGTAGCATTCATTCCCAACAAAAATGCGTAGAGAATTTTTTTCATAGTAGTAGAAGAAATCTGCGTTAAATCGACAAGCAAAGAACGTAAAAAATTATGGAAACGTTGCATGGCTTTGAAAATTTCTCTTGACTGTAAAATACTCAGTCCACTTTAAGAAACTTTCATGATTTTTATTTGTTCAATACCATAAAAACGGTATTTTTGTCATCAACTTAAGACTTTATTTATAATTAATCTAAATAAAGAAAAAACTGTTCGATATGATTACAGTAACAGAAAGCGCTAAGAAACAAGCACTTCGACTAATGGAGGACGAGGGCAAGGATGGATTTTTCATCCGTGTAGGTGTACAAGGAGGAGGCTGTTCGGGTTTAATGTATCAGTTGACTTTCGACAATGAAGAACGCCCGGATGACAAATCTTTTGAAAACAATGGGATCAAAGTTGTTGTAGACAAAAAAAGTTACTTGTATTTGATTGGAACCACTTTGGATTTCTCGGGTGGTTTGAACGGAAAAGGATTCATCTTTACAAATCCTAACGCCGGAAGAACTTGTGGATGCGGAGAATCCTTCTCACTCTGATCAAACAAACTTTATTCAAATGGGATATACAGAAAATGATTTAGCGAAGGACCTGGAGAATTCCGAGTACAAATTTGGCTTTACCACAAACATAGAATCAGACAAAGCTCCAGCAGGTTTAAACGAGGATATCATTCGTTTCATTTCAGCGAAAAAAAATGAGCCAGAATGGTTATTGGATTATCGTTTGAAAAGTTTTGCCATCTGGACGGCAATGACAGAGCCAGAATGGGCGCATGTGAAATATGATAAACCAGATTTTCAGGCCATTTCATATTATGCTGCTCCAAAACAGACGAAAAAATACGAAAGTTGGGATGATGTAGATCCTGAACTGAAAGAAACAATGGCTAAACTGGGAATATCGTTGGAAGAACAACAACGACTGACAGGAGTAGCTGTTGATTTCGTAATGGACTCCGTGTCCGTAGCAACGAGTTTTAAGGAAAAATTGAAGGAATTGGGAATCATTTTCTGCTCATTCAGTGAAGCAGTTCAAGAATACCCAGAGCTCGTTCGTCAGTACATGGGAACAGTTGTACCAAACACTGATAATTTCTATGCTGCATTAAATGGTGCTGTATTCACAGATGGTTCATTCTGCTACATCCCGAAAGGAGTACGTTGTCCGATGGAACTATCAACCTATTTCCGAATCAACGAAGCGAACACAGGTCAATTTGAACGTACCTTAGTTGTTGCAGATGAAGGTTCTTATGTTTCTTATTTAGAAGGTTGTACGGCACCTAAGCGTGATGAAAATCAATTGCATGCGGCAGTAGTTGAGTTGATCGCATTGCGCGACGCAGAAATCAAATATTCTACTGTACAAAACTGGTATCCTGGTGATAAAAATGGCGATGGGGGTGTTTTCAATTTTGTAACCAAACGTGGTTTGTGCGAAACAAATGCCAAAATATCATGGACGCAAGTGGAAACAGGTTCGGCAGTTACCTGGAAATACCCTTCATGCATATTAAAAGGCGATAATTCGATTGGTGAGTTCTATTCTGTTGCTGTTACGAACAACTACCAGCAAGCAGATACAGGAACGAAGATGATCCATTTAGGTAAGAATACAAAAAGCACTATCATTTCAAAAGGAATTTCTGCAGGTAGATCTCACAATTCCTACCGTGGACTGGTTCAAATTCACAAGAATGCACACAATGCACGCAATTTTTCTCAATGTGACTCGCTTTTGATGACTGATGAATGTGGTGCACATACCTTCCCGTACATTGAGTGTAAGAATCCATCTGCAAAAATTGAACACGAGGCAACGACTTCAAAAATTGGCGAAGACCAAATTTTCTATTGTTTGCAACGAGGAATAAGTGAAGAAAAGGCAATCAGCTTGATTGTGAATGGTTACTGCAAAGAGGTGCTAAATCAGCTACCTATGGAATTTGCAGTAGAAGCGCAAAAATTGCTGACCATTAGTCTAGAAGGGTCAGTAGGTTAACCAAATTAGAAAGTATACGATATGTTATCAATAAAGAATTTGCACGCATCAATTGATGGTAAAGAAATTTTAAAAGGATTGAACCTGGAAGTTAAACCGGGTGAAGTACATGCGATAATGGGGCCAAACGGCGCAGGTAAAAGTACACTTGCGAGCGTATTAGCAGGTCGTGAGGAATATGAGATCACAGAAGGAAGTGTAACATTCGATTCCAAAGACCTATTGGAATTAGCAACTGAAGATAGTGCACGTGAAGGCTTGTTCTTAGCTTTTCAGTATCCGGTTGAAATACCCGGAGTTTCAAACATCAACTTTTTACGCACCGCATTGAATGAAATCCGTGAGTATCGTGGAGAAGAAGCGATTTCAGCAAAAGATTTCATGGCTTTGGTACGCGAAAAATCCGCAATCGTTGAATTGGATGCGAAACTTGCCTCTCGATCTGTAAACGAAGGATTCTCAGGAGGTGAGAAAAAAAGAAATGAGATCTTCCAAATGGCTATGCTTCAACCAAAATTGGCTATCTTGGATGAAACAGATTCCGGACTGGACATTGATGCGCTGCGAATTGTTGCAAACGGAGTAAACAAATTGAAATCACCAAACAACGCAACGATTGTCATTACACACTACCAGCGTTTGCTCGATTATATCGTGCCTGATTTTGTTCATGTGCTTTACAACGGACAAATCGTAAAATCCGGACCGAAAGAATTGGCATTGGAGCTTGAAGAAAAAGGTTACGACTGGATCAAAGCAGAATTTGCTCTATAAACTCTAGCAACATGGAAGTATTAGATCGTCAACCCGCATCTCAGGTCAATTGGGATCTCTCCGGAAATTTCGTATTAAATGCCACGTCACGTCAACGGGCACTCGAACACCTTGAAAACACAGATTTTCCAACTACCAGAACAGAAGCTTGGAAATATACGCGTGTGGCAAAAATCAAAAACACTGCATTCAAGAATGCAGCTCAACATAACATTTCCGGTGACTTCGGGTTATCCCAATCTTCATTGAAATACGTATTTGTTAACGGTTATTTTGCACCGGAACTTAGTTCGAATGGGTATCCAGACGGGACCAAGATCCAAGCAATTTCTACAATGGATCAGACTGAACAACAAGTTTTTGGATCAGGTGAAGAAAATTTCAAATCGGTTTTCCATGCATTCAACGCGGCCTATGCTACGGATGGATTGTATGTGCATGTGTCAGCAAAGGTTCAGGTGGAGCAGACTATTGAGATCATCCATATCCAAACGGGAGAAAATATTGTTGGGCATTTGCGTCATGTGATCGCTGCAGAAGCTTTCTCATCAGCGCACATCATCCAACGCTTTTTGTCAGTGGATGCCAAAGGTTGTTTCTCAAATGTTATATCCAATGTTCAAGTAGGTAAAAATGCCAATTTGACCATTAACAAAATCCAGGAAGAGGATGCAAGTTCTTTTGCCATCATTGGTGAAAACGTAGAACAAAACGCAGATAGCACCTTTACGATCAATACCATTACCATTGATGGTGGCCTAGTTCGTAACGATCTATCAATTGCAGTTGCCGGAAGTAATTCAACCACGAATCTGAACGGAGCATACTTATTAAAAGGGACACAACACGTTGACAATCATACAACAGTTGATCATCTGGTTGCACATTGTGATTCTAACGAATTATACAAAGGTGTCATCGATGATAAAGCAACGGCGGTGTTCAATGGAAAAGTTTTCGTTCGTCCAAATGCACAAAAGATCAACGCTTTCCAATCCAATGGAAATGTGTTGATGAGTGACGATGCTACTATAAACAGCAAACCAGAGTTAGAGATCTACGCGGATGACGTGAAATGTTCTCACGGATCTACAACAGGTCAATTGGATGATGAAGCTATTTTCTATCTGCGTGCCCGCGGAATTGGTGAAAAAGCTGCGCGCCAATTAATGGTTAGTGCATTCATTGGTGAAGTTTTGGAAAAAATCAAAGATGAAGCAGTTCTAGAGCACATTCACCTTGGACTTGAAAAACGCTTTGGTTGGGTGATCGCGTAAGCATGGAGGAAAGACTGGATAAACTACTCGTTGATAGAGGTTTGGTTACTTCTCGCACTCGGGGTGAGGAGTTGATCAAGAACGGGGATGTGCTTGTAAATGGAATAACCCTCGACAAGCCCGGAAAGAAAATTCCGGTTGATGCTTCCATCATTTTGTTGAATGAAGAACTTACTTGGGTTTCTCGAGGCGCATTAAAGTTATTGAAAGCACTCGATCATTTTCAAATTCCTGTTGCCGGTAAGACTTTTATGGATATTGGTGCATCAACCGGAGGTTTTACAGAAGTTTTATTGCATCATGATGCTTCAAAAGTCTTTTGTGTAGATGTTGGTCACGGTCAACTCCATGAACGCATCGCGGCTTCTCCGAAGATTGTAAATTTAGAACGTACGCATATCCGTGAATTAACGGTACATCAAGTTCCGGAAAAAGTAGATGGTGTGGTCATAGACGTTTCTTTTATTTCTTTAGAAAAAGTGCTTCCTTTTGTAGTGCCGTTTCTAAAAGATAATGGCGTATTGGTGGCTTTGATCAAACCTCAATTCGAACTAGATAAGAAGCTCTTGAACAAACACGGAATTGTAAAAAGCGCATCGTCTTATCCTGCCGTTATAGATAAGATCGAACAGGCTGCAAAGCTTTCCCAATTTGATATTCAAGGAATCATTGACTCGCCCATAACAGGTGGTGACGGAAATAAGGAATTCTTACTTTATGCGATAAAAAAAGGAGCTTAATGCTCCTTTAATTTTTTATTAAGATCAGGGTTTCTTCTGAACCATCCCCGCTTACATCTTTCAACTCGATCTTGGAATCACTGTAATTATCAATTTCCCAATCGTCAGAAATATTGTCGAATGGATATGGAATGTTCAAGATCAATTCTATGTGTTTATCATCAGATAAATCATCATCATTACCGTCATTCTCTTTGGCAACATCCCAAGTACCATTTATAGAAATCGAACCTGTTAAAGCAACTACACCATCCGCTTTAAAGGTAAAAACCATTCCGTTAAAATCATCAGTCTTGTCTTCATTATCATCCAGAAAGCTTTGTACTTTCCATGAACCATCGATTAGAAAGTTCTCAACTTTCTTAATTTTTCGTTTACTACAACTTGTAAAAAACAGAATTGAAACGAACACCATTACACAAATTCTCAACATACTCTTCAAAACCTTCTGCAAAAATACAAAAAAGAGGCCGAAACCTCTTTTTCTACAGTTCGAACCACATTCCGGAACGTTGCTTTCATTGATTTTTCAATGTAGGAGAGTACAACGCATTTTCCAGTCAAGTTCTTATTACAGCTAATTGATGCACTACTTTTCTAAAGGTTGGATTAAAACGCAAATTTTAATTGAAACTTAAGTCCTTGCACATCATTGAAGATGGCATTTGAACTTCTAACCTGAGGAATATACTGGTATTGAACACCCAGGTCAATATGATCGCCGTTGTTGAATTGATTCAGTAAAACATCCACTCCCGCAGTAGCGCCTAAGTTCCACTTATTCGAGTTGTAAATATTGGTTACCAAATTAGATCGCTCCTCAATACCGAAAAGTAATTTATTCATTTGTACTCCCCCGTAAACAGTCCATCTACCTAAATCCTTACCAACAGTTGCGCTAACTTGTAAGGTGTTTAGTTTTTGGGAGGAATTAAAATATCGTCCATTGATGTATTTCCCACTTTCTTGAGCAAACTGTGTCACGCCTATCGCAGCACCCAGCTCAATAGCCGCAATTCGTCTGGTATAGCCGACGTCAAAAGTCCATGCTGCACGGGGGAAAAAATTGTTGAACGGCGATCCTTCTTTTTCATTAAGTAAAGCAAGTTGTGTTCCCACACGCACATGGTAAGGACTTGGTTTCATTATCGGAAACAGTAATGGATCGCGACCGCTAGGTATGGTCAAATATAAGGCCGCAATATGTTTTGGATCAAGCAATTCAGGATTTCCTACAGAAGATGCTACATCCAATTTCAGAACATTCGCAACATGATTCACTGCCAACAAACCATTTTTCTGTTGATTCTTGATATCATCCGCAACAACCGTCGGCAATGAATTGTCAAGATTCCCTATGATTGGATGCTGTGTTAAAACTTGGCCTTCATTTACCAGATTTGTCTGATTCGGTTTCGCTTCACCACTAACCAACTGAGAGTCTACTTTAGCGGAATGCGACTCATTGTTGTCTAATTCCTGAACAGGCAAGAAGAAAGAGATTAAAACAGCTGCAGCGCAACTTGCGATATACTTCAACCAAGGAATCGCGTTGCTCTCAACATGATCAAGTGACACATGTAATTTATTCCAAACGCGCTCGCGTGATAGTTCTTCATCGATTCTAGACCAACCATCCATGTGATTTCCGGCACTCCACTCTTGGAATGATTCGGACATTACATTCACGTCCTGCGCTTCGTCCAATGATTGATCAAGACGCTGCCATTGCTGTTCAAAACGAAGATCAGACTCCAATTTATCCCATCCATCTTGCGGCAAGCCGGCTTCCCAATCATTCATAGATTGCCGAAGAAAATCGCGGTATTTTTGATCTTCACTCATGCCAATTTTTGTTTCAAAACGGAACGTGCGTAATTCAATTGTGATTTGGAAGTCCCAACTGATATCTCCAATTCTTCTGCAATCTCAGCGTGCGACCATCCTTCAAGAGCATACAACTTGAGTACTAATCCGGCTTTGGCAGGAAGCTTATTAATTTCCTCTAATATTTTAGAGAATGGAATGCCTGCTTCCATTTCTACTTCGTGTTCTTCAACAACAGGAATATCTTGAACCTGTGTAAACGACTTGCGTTTGCGAAGTGCTTGTAGGCAGCAGTTAACAGTAACGCGTCTCATCCAACCCTCGAAAGAACCCGAAAAATTATACGATCCAATTTGCTTATAAATATGCATAAAGGCATCGTGTAACATGTCCTCAGCGTCCTGAATATCAATTGCATATAAACGACAAACTTTGAATAATTCTTTAGAAAACAAGCGATACAAGCGCTCTTGAGATCCGCGATCCCATTGCACGCAACCATCGATTATTTCTTTGTAATTATTCATCTTTCTTATTTTATGGACAGTTCCAAAGAATTCAGCAAACGATCCTCTATATCTTGGTAAATAGCGGCATTGAAATTTTCTCGAATGATTAAAGTAGGCGTACCATTTTCATTTGATATCGCCGCCAGATCCCATTGAGATGCTGAAACCGACGACAACAATTGATTCACATCGGATCCAATCGTAAGCGTATAGTCCTCTTTCTTTTTCAAAGTAAAACCATTGGAAGCCTTAAAAACTAATTTCTTTGGAATGCTCCATTGTATTTCCACCGGAATTTCCTCGTTCCCATTGTAATACGTGCCATAAAGAACCATACTTGGAATCGAATTGTTATTGACACTTAATTCCACATCAAAGGATTCGTAATCACCAACAGGAATATCCAGGCTTAAGCCTAAAGACCCTGAATTGGTAAATTGAGTCTGAGCTACTGGTAAGGTTTGATCAACTTCTACATTGGGTCCTTCCTTACGAATTCCAGAAATAGACAACTGATCGAGGTAGAAGAATCCACCAGTTAGCACCACTTTGTTCAGGTCATGAGAATTATTCGAAAAACTCCAATTCAAATTCAGGTATGCAGGCTGATTAAGCTTGTATTTCTTACAAGACGAAACCCCCAGTGAAATCAAAATGAGCAATATGCCTAAATAGCGCATTGAAAATCTTTTTGTGAATGATGTACCAAAGTTACAAAGGTTGGAATTTCTTTTAATTTAGAAATAATATAAATAAGCACTTTCGTTATCTTTGTAACATGAATCAGAACAAGCGAAAATTCAGTATTCGTGAAATCCGACAGGACTTCCCTGCATTACGTCAACAGATTTACGGGAAAAACCTGATCTATTTTGACAACGGAGCTACTTCTCAAAAGCCTCAAATGGTGTTGGATGCCATTCAACAGTATTACAGCAAGGATAATGCAAATATCCACCGTGGAGTGCATCATTTAAGTCAGAAAGCAACCAACGAATATGAAGCTTCTCGCGAGTTCATTCAGCGATATATCAATGCTGCTAAAAAAGAAGAAATCATATTTACCAAGGGGACCACGGATGGGATCAACCTCGTAGCTAATTCATTCTCTGATCTGCTTCAAGCAGGTGATGAGATCTTGATCTCCGCCATGGAACACCACTCAAACATCGTTCCTTGGCAAATGGTTTGTGAACGCAAAAAACTGATTTTAAAAGTTATTCCGATCAATAAACGCGGTGAACTAGATATGGCCGCTTTTGAACAACTTTTATCCTCTAAAACCAAATTGGTCGCCGTTACACACATTTCGAATGCCCTTGGCACCATCAACCCAATCAAGGAGATCATCGACAGTTCGCACGCTATTGGAGCAAAGGTCCTAATAGATGGAGCTCAAAGTATTCAGCACCTGAAAGTCGATGTGCAGGATCTGAACTGTGACTTCTTTGTGTTTTCAGGGCACAAGGTTTTTGGACCAACGGGAATTGGTGTCCTTTACGGAAAATCACATTTATTGGAAGAAATGCCACCTTACCAAGGCGGTGGTGATATGATCGCAAAGGTGACCTTTGAGAAAACTACCTACAATGAACTGCCCTTTAAATTTGAGGCCGGAACGCCTCACATTGCAGGAGGCATTTGTTTGGGAACAGCCTTGCAATATTTGGATCAATTCGATCTGAATGAAATAGCGCATTATGAAAAAGAACTGGCAGAATATGCGCAAGATCTGCTTTCCACATTTGAAGATGTCCGTATCATTGGAACAGCCAAACAAAAGACCAGCGTCGTATCGTTCGTTGTTGACGGTGTACATCCATTTGATATTGGAACGCTTTTGGACAAGCAAGGAATTGCAGTTCGTACAGGGCACCATTGCACACAGCCATTAATGGATTTTTACGGAATCCCGGGAACAGTTAGGGCCTCTTTTGCGTTTTACAATACAAAAGAAGAAATAGACACATTTATTGCTGCTTTTGAACGCAGTATAGGCATGCTACGATAAGATGAATTCGATAGAAACAAAACAACAAGAGCTGATCGATGAGTTCGCCATCTACGACGATTGGATGGAAAAATACGAGTACATCATTGAATTGGGAAAGGAATTACCACTGATCTCAGAGAATAAACGCACCAATGACAGACTCATTGAAGGCTGTCAAAGTAAGGTTTGGTTAGACGCTGCAGAGCAAGAAGGAAAAATTTATTTCACGGCAGACTCTGACGCCATTATTACGAAAGGGATCATTGGTTTATTGATTCGAGTGTTCAACGGAGAACCGGCAGAAGAAATCGCTAAAGCAGATCTGAAATTCATTCATGAAATTGGTTTACAAGAACACCTTTCGCCTACACGTGCAAATGGATTAGCAAACATGGTCAAACGCATTAAAATGTTAGCCTTAACGGCACTTACAAAATAACTATGGAACAGCTCGAGGATAAAATTGTAGCCATGCTTAAAACGATATTCGATCCGGAAATTCCGGTCGATATCTACGAACTCGGTCTTATTTACGAGGTGAATATATCAAAGGACGGACATGTGGACATTGATATGACGCTGACCTCACCGAATTGTCCTGTAGCTGAATCACTTCCTAAAGATGTAAAAGAGAAAATCGAAAGCATCGAAGGCGTAAATTCGGCAGAGGTACATATCGTGTTTGATCCACCTTGGGACAAAGATATGATGAGTGAAGAGGCAAAATTAGAACTCGGATTTCTTTAATTTTTTTTCGAACAGGAAACAACTTTTTTATGAAGTTAATCGTCATTATTACGGAATTGTTAAGTCCTGAAATGGAATTTGACTATATTTAGTTTTCAATTGAACCATTACTACATATGAAAAAACCTCTCGCGCTTTTTTGGGTTTTTGCCACTTCAGTTTCGTCGTTTGCACAGTACTGTATGACTGCTGGCCCAACTTCTACGCAAGACTCCAATGTTCAACTTGTTCAAATTACAGGAGCTTCTGGAAATATTAATTTCACCGGCTGTCCTGGAGTTTTAGGCGTTCAAGACCTCACCGGTTCACAGTCAGTAACCTTAAATGCAGGAGGATCTTACCAGCTCACCGTGGATTTCGGGACATGTCAAGGAAATTACGCCGGAGTGGGAGAAGTGTTTATTGACTTCAATCAAAATGCCATCTTCGAACCAACTGAATCTGTTGGAACTTGGCAAGGAACTCCTCCTGTTGCACCGAGTCTATTCAATTTCGCGGTTCCTGTTAATGCTCAATCTGGAAGTACACGAATGCGCGTCATTCAACGTGAAGGAGGAACTTTACCAATCGACCCATGTGCAGCGTTTACGTGGGGCTCGGTGATGGACTTTGGAATTGTTGTTTCCGGTGGAATTGACTGTAGCGGTTATGACGGGGATACACAAGGTGACGCGATTCCTGTAACAAGTATCCCGTTCACAGCAAATGGGGATAATTCATATTGCTACTTCAATCAAAATTTGGTTTACAATTCTCCTGATATTTACTATCGTCTTATCCCTTCAGCTCAAATGCTTGAAGCCACTGTTTCTTTGTGTGGTTCTGGATTCGACACCTTTCTTTCTGTCGTTGATCCCCAAGGTAATGTGATTGCATATAACGATGACGGTAGTTGTGGAAGCTCCTCGGAACTTACTTTTTCAACTGTTGGCGTAGACACAGCATTTATTATTGTAGAAGGATGGGGAAATGAACAAGGTACTTTTACCCTGACGATTGATGGAGCCTTCTTGAGTATGGACGAACAGCAGCAAAATAGTTTTGTGATCTTTCCTAATCCGGTAAAAGAAAATTTCCGTTTACGTGGATTAACTGAGAGTGGTACAGGAGCCATTCGCAATGCTGAGGGGCGTATAATCAAAGAGAATATTGAAATCACTCCGGATTCAAACATTGACGTTAGCAACTTGAACGCGGGAGTATATTTTATTGAGATCACCACTTCGAAAGGTACTTCTTCTCATAAATTTCTGAAAGTCAAATGAAACAGTTTATACTAATTTGTGCGCTCTTGTTGGCATATGCTACAAGTGCTCAAGGATGGCTCCCACGGGCAGATTTCGGTGGAATCGGTAGACACAGAGGAACAGGAATGGCAATCGGGAACAAGGGTTACGCAGGACTTGGTCATATGAATGGTACTGGAGTTAACATTGTTTACCAAGACTGGTGGGAATACGATCCTGCGTCGAACAGTTGGACTCAAAAAGCAAATTATCCGGCTCCAATGTATGGAGCTATGGCATGGGGAAACAGTACAAAAGGATATGTAGGCGGCGGTACCGCTTTTAGCGTTCAATATTACGCCTTCGATCCAGACGCCAACACCTGGACTCCCATAGCAAATTGTCCATTGGATGCTACGGATCAAACAGCATTTTGTGTGAATGAAAAAGGATATGTTTTGATGGGAAACCAAATAGCGGAATATGATCCAGCTACCGATATTTGGACATTGAAAGCTAATCTACCAGCTTCGTTGGGAGCTTGGCAATCGAGTTTTGTTATTGGATCGAGTGCTTATGTTAAGAATGGAGCGCAACTTTTTGAGTTTAAACCGGCTCAGAACACCTGGATCAATCGAGCTGGATTTCCAGGAATGGCAAGCGGCGGTTCTTCAGCATGCGCTCTTAACGGAAAAGGTTATATCATAACTGGATACTCTGGTTGGTTATCAAATGTTACTAAAGAAGTGTGGGAATACAACCCGGCAACGAACACATGGCTTCAAATGGAAGACTTTCCAGGAGCAGGTAGAAGATTCTCCGTTGGATTCACCGTCAATGAACGTGCATATTTTGGATTGGGCACAAATGGAATCAATTTCAACGATTTCTGGGCCTTTGATCGATTTGCAGATCTCAACGAGACGGAATTGTTAGCGTTTGATGCGTATCCGAACCCGGCTTTGGAACAAATAACTATTTCAAAGCACATTGAGCAAAAGTTGAATTATCAAATTATTGATCAGTTGGGCCGAATTGTGAACGAAGGGCTGTTAGATGAAATGCATACCTCCGTTGCTTTGGGTGAACTTGAACAAGGAACCTATCAATTAGTAGTTCGCGATGAAAATGGCAAGCAAAATCAACGAACCATTGTAAAGAGATAGTATGCAGAAACTTCTATTTATTTGCATAACTGTACTTACAGTAAATGCAAACGCACAAACACCCAATTCGTGGATAAAAAAGAATGATTTTGGAGGAGGGAAACGAGAACAAGCTGTTGCTTTTTCCATAGGAAATTTCGGATACGTAGCTGCGGGTGTTGATACTGCCGAAAACGTGCTTAAAGATTTGTGGCAATACAATCCTGATCTGGATTCTTGGACGCAAAAAGCAGATCTTCCAGGTGTAGGTCGCAGATGCGCTTTTGGATTCGCTTTGAACGGTAAAGGATATGTTGGTGGCGGAATCGATAATGATGAAGCACAAGCAGGTATTCGATTGGCAGATTTCTACGAGTATGATCCACTAACCAATACGTGGCTTGCGAAGGCAAATTACCCTGCTGGCGACGGATTAGGAGTTTATTATGCCACTGGATTTGCAGCGGATAACAAAGGTTATGTTTGCGGAGGAAAAGTAGGTCCAAATTCCTATTTAAATCAACTGTGGGAGTATAAACCATTGAATAATTCTTGGACTCAACGCAGTAATTTCCCTGGAGGGGTTCGCTACAACCTTTCCAGCGTTGTAGTTGGTAATGTTGCCTATCTTGGACTAGGAACGAATCAAGATACTTACTGTAAAGATTGGTGGAGTTTCAATCCGGGTTCAAATTCATGGACACAACTAACAGATTTTGTGGGCGGATACCGTGGAGGAGCAAGTACGTTTACCATCGGAACAAAAGCTTATGTTTGTCTGGGTACAAATGGAGGTCTGAAAGATGATCTGTTCATGTACAATCCGGCAACTGATAATTGGTACCCTCGTGCTAATTACGATGGCAGTGAGCGCAAGCAAGCCATTTCATTAACAATTGGCAACCACGCGTATGTAGGAACTGGAAGTGGTGTTAGCGGTAAAAAAGGAAGTATGTATGAATACATTCCCTTGGATGTTTTAGCACTTGATGAACTTACAACTGAAGTGCGCGTTTTCCCGAATCCAGCCAGCAATGAAATTCATGTATCATTGGAACAATACGGAAAGCAACACGCTTCTCTTTTTAGTCCGGATGGACGCGTTGTGAGAGAATTGGAACAAGATGGTGCCGCATTTACTATTTCTTGTGAAGATCTTCCGGCTGGAACATACCACCTTTATATTGACATCGAAGGCGGTCAATCCATTGCTCATAAAACCATTCAAATTGTGCGATAATGAGAAGTAGTTGGTTATTGTTTTTAGCGCTTTTTTCAACTTGTTCGTTGTTCGCTCAAGCGCAATGGATTCAAGTTGATTCAATGAAAGGACCTGCTAAATCCGTTACAAGTAGCTTTGTATTGGGTGACACTGGATATGTTCTTGGAGGAATGGTTGACAATCAATTTACCAGACGCATGTACTCCTTCAAACCCAACCAAAATGACTGGGATGATGAGGCATCTTGGGGTGGAGATCTTGGAAGTGGACAAAATCGGGGTTCTGCAGTAAGTTTTGTGATCGACAATAAAGCCTATGCCGGTTTGGGCCAAGGAAATACCGCCGGTTTCTTTAATGACTTTTGGGAATATGACCCAAGCACCGAAACTTGGACTCAAATCGCGGACTTCGAGGGAACTGCACGTCGCGGAGCAGTTGGTTTCGCCATTGAAGGTAAAGGTTATGTTGGAACTGGTCATACCGTTACAGGATTAACAAACGATTTCTACAGTTACGATCCAACTACAAATTCTTGGTCAATTGTTGCACCCTTCCCGGGAACACCTCGCAAATATGCTGTAAGTTTTACTATTGGAGATTATGGCTTCGTTGGTTTAGGTGACGATGGTGTCTATAAAAATGATCTTTGGATGTACATTCCGGAATTTGATGTTTGGGCTGCTCGGGCATCCTTGCCTGCCCCAGGAAGATCTGGAGCCAGTGCTTGTGGAATTTATCCCGACGGTTTCGTTTTCACTGGCGAGACACCAAGTGGATACTCGTCCGAAACCTGGCAATATCACTATTTTAGTAATACTTGGGAGCAAACTACCGATTTCCCTGGTATAGCCAGAAAACACGGAACAGCTTTCGCAATCAACGGAATTGCGTATGTGGGCTCAGGCTACGGAAACATGCAGTTTTTGGATGATTTTTATGCGCTCACACCTGTTTTATCAATTTCAGAAAACCATGTTGTTAACTTGCAATGCTATCCGAATCCAACTGCTGAATTGATTTCATTTTCAAATGAGGAAATAGAAGAGATCGAAATCGTTGACATGCGTGGAAGAAGTATGGCAGTAACGTGGATTTTGAAAGGTCAGGTGATCGATGTTCGCCATTTCGACAATGGTTCTTATTTACTCAGTGGAAAAACGAAACAAGGAGCTATCTTTACAAGCCAGTTCATCAAACAATGAAGTTAGTACCTTTTGTAGTTATTTTCTTTTTTTTGGCTTGTACGCAAGAGCAACCAAAATCGGATTCAACGAGTAATATTGAAGCTTCTATTACAGAAGACGAACAAACGGATCCCGTCACCGAAACTGATACTGAGGACAATGTACAACCAAGTGCTTCAGAAAAGCCAAAGGTAAATTCGGGGAAATTTGTCGCCAAAGCTGTATTCTCAGAAGGTATTGGTTGGGGATATGACATCTATGAAGGCAGCTCAATTCGTATTCATCAGCCACATATTCCTTCGGTTGAAGGTAACAAAGGCTTTTCTAGTGAAGCCGAAGCCCTCAAAGTGGCGGAATTAGTAATCTACAAGTTAGAAAATGGAATTGTTCCTCCGTCGATCACTAAGCAGGAAATGATCCAAGCAGGCATTAGCAATTTGCGTTGAAACGCCTAATTGATAGAAATGTCGTAAATTTGCGCCTCAAAAAAATTCATCATGACGAAACGAGTTGTAGTAACTGGTATTGGTGCCTTAACACCTATTGGCAATGACGTTCAATCTTATTGGGACGCATTAGTAGCCGGAAAAAGTGGAGCTGGACCAATCACCAAATTTGACACCTCAAAATTCAAAACGACTTTTGCATGCGAACTAAAAAATTTTGATGCAAAGGATCATTTTGATGTGAAAGAAATTCGCAAATACGATCCTTTTACTCAATACGCACTTATCGCTGTTCGCCAAGCCGTACAGGATGGTGGAATCGATTTCGACACCTTAAATAAAGACCGCATTGGCGTTATTTGGGGGTCCGGGAATGGAGGAATTCAAACCTTTCAGGACCAAATGATCGAATTTTGTTCTGGGGATGGAACACCACGCTTTACGCCTTTCTTTATCCCACGTATACTTGTAGATATTGCCGCTGGTATTATCTCTATGGAATATGGATTAAGAGGTGTGAATTACAGCCCTGTATCTGCATGTGCGACATCAAACACAGCATTGATCGACGCCTTCAATTACATTCGTTGGGGAAAAGCAAATATGATTGTTTCTGGAGGTTCTGAGGCTGCGATCAATCAAGCAGCAATGGGAGGATTTTCCGCTGCTCAAGCCTTATCAAAACGCAACGATGATCCGGAAACTGCTTCACGACCATTTGATGTAAACAGAGATGGATTTGTGATGGGTGAAGGTGCCGGTGCGATCATATTGGAAGAATACGAACATGCAAAAGCCAGAGGCGCTAAAATCTATGCAGAAGTAGTTGGTGGTGGGATGGCTGCAGATGCCTACCACTTAACAGGAACTCATCCTGAAGGAGATGGTGCAGTTCTGGGAATGGAGGAAGCACTTCGGGAAGCCGGGATTAGTCCGGATGACGTTGATTACATCAACATGCATGCAACCTCAACACCTCAAGGAGATAAAAGTGAATTAATCGCCGCAAAACGTGTATTTGGTGAACGTTCATCATTGAGCGTTTCAGGTACCAAATCAATGACTGGTCACCTCTTGGGTGCAGCCGGCGCTGTAGAAGCAATTGCTTGTATCAAAGCGCTTCAGGAACAAATTGTTCCTCCAACTATCAATACAGTAGAAATTGAACCAGAGTTTGCCGGTTCATTCCATTTTCCTCTTGGAAAAGGCGAACATAAAACACTGAACTATGCAATGAGCAACACCTTTGGATTTGGTGGGCATATTGCGAGTGTCCTGTTTAAAAAATATTGACGGAGCAACGCGTCTGATTAAGACGTGTCAATCTGTGCAAATACGTCCTCCCAATCAAGTGAGGGTCGGAGCTCATGGGACCGATCTATTTGCACAGCAGTTGTTTTCGATGAAGCCGGTGAAAGCCGGCTTTTTTATTTTAGCTGATGCAACCAGTTCGAAAAATTCTCTATAAAGAACTGCAATTCCTCGCTATCCCTTTTCATCGGATGTGCCGTATTCAAGGTATGATTGGCGCCCGGAATTGGAAGGAAGGCATTTTGCAAGTTATTTTTATACAACCACGAAAAGATACTTCTGCCATGTTCGAAGGGAACGGACTCATCATCCACCGAATGTGCCACAAAAACCGGATACGGATAGTCGCTAATTGCTTTTTCCAGATTCCATTGATCACCACTTTGCATAGTTTCTGCAAGAAACTCCTCCCCTTGTGGCAATTCTTGATTTGTTCGTGTATTTAGTCGGTAATAGACCCCATTCTTTTTCCATTCAGCCATCACCTCAGGTGTACGAATATCCAGAGTTTTGAGTGGACATAAAAATCCCAGAAGCAACTGTTCGTTTGAATTGTCAATGTATCTTGATGCTGCAAAACCGGCCGAATAGCCTCCCATACTATGTCCCAACAAACAAATGTGCTGATCTTTCAAAGCAGAGCGCGTTTTCAAAAAATCAAGTACGGCTAAAATGTCCTCAACCTCTAACCTGCGGCAATTCTTTTGGTATGAATCCAAGTCATTGAAGAAATCGCCGTCATCCGTTATTCCACAATGGGAATAATTGAAGGCCACACTTGAAATCCCTTTTTTAGCCAAGCCTTCTTGAATGGTTGGAAAGAAGGCAAAATGATAAAATCCATTATGTCCGCAAGCCAATACAACACAGTACTTGCTGCCGGTAACCACTTCCATGTTACCACGGATCAAACCATTAGATGTTTCAAAATTAAATCCAGCCATTTCTCATTATAATATTCCTACGTAACATGTTCCACTTCGCCAAAAAACGGCAGGTAATGGAACCTTCACTGCATTTAGCACCCTTAGAGATTTCTTTAACCACGGCCTTTTAACCGGGAGTTGCGACCAATCAATATCAAAACCAAGGGCCCATTCTCGTTTTGCAAGGTAGGTGACATCATTAAATACTGCGCTATTCTCTGAACCAAATAATTTTTCATGCACACTGTATCCAACAGCTAGCTGAAGCCAACGAAAACGATTGTAATTTGTAAAACGTGTTGGAGCGGCAGCGATCCAATAACTCTGCGCATTGTAATCCTTCAATAAGCGTTCGGACCAATTTGAACCCAACGTATTGGGCCGTAATTCCGCAAACTGACTAGGTTTATAACCGAATTTTAAATGTATCCGTTGTTCATCCCAGATCTGTTGTTGCACAATGAATAATCCCGTACCAACTGTATTCGCAGAAAGGTCACTGAACGAAAATCCCCATTCCTCGTTATATCCGTCAAGAACTTCGATACCGAGTAAATAACTCCAGGAAATGCCCCCAGCTAACCAAAGTGACTTTTTCTTCGACATTCCTGCCCACCTCCATGCATGATATTGAGAACTCGTTAAAAAGTTTGCGGTATACGCATGACCCAACTTATCCATTTGTAACCATTCCCTACTATCATCAAAACTGTGAAATGCTGATTTCGGGTATTCGTCATACCAAACGGATGCAAGCACGGAAATACTTCCCACACTCAAGGCGGCTGTACCAGAACCAACCAACCATTTCCGGTGATGACCCACAGAGTCGGTTTGCGCTATAACACTCTGAATACTGAGTAAAAAGGTAAGAAATACGTATTTCACACCGCAATTTACAACTTATAGCTAAAAATTGATTTTTAATGGTTCAAAGTAATTTCAAAATCTAAATGAACCACATCCCCAATCTTAGAATCACTTTTCATTCCAAAGAAAGTGCGGTTCAATTCCCCGTTTCCAACAAAAACCAAAACACTTTTACCATCAACGTTTTTTTCGGCAATACACTTTAACTCCAAATCTACTTGCTTTTTAAGACCTAAGAATTCCAGTTCACCAGTTACAATGTATCGATCACCTTCTCGCTGAATAGATTTACTTTTATACGAAATATTTGGAAATTTATCCGCCTGGATGTACCCATCTCCCAATACTGATTCATCTCGTAAATCATTAAAAGTAGTCAGATCTTTACTGTTCAACTTCACTTTCAATTCCTTCAAAAGACCAGTTTCATCCAGTTTCATTCGCACATCAACCTCTTTGAATGCACCTTGGGTTATAGATCCTTTTGGTCCTAACTCAAAATTGAGCGAAGAATAGGCTGCAATTGACTTCCAAGTTCCGCTGTGTTTTTCATTGGTTTCAAAAGCAGGAATATCCATTGCCTTTTTCTCAGTTTGACCTTGCTCTGATTGCTCCTTTTCTACCACGGATTTTTTAACGACCGTTTTAGGTTTTAGAATATTTTCATGAACAGGGATTAAAAGGATAATTACCAATGGTAAAACCAATGCACTGAACGTTTGTTTTGAATTTTGAGGTAACCAGAATCCTACTCCCAGTCCGATCAGTATACCAACAAGTGCTGTAAGTCCACCAAAGTGCTCATTTACAAAACCGAACAGAATACAAGCATTTAGCAGTACCAAAATGAAGAGCAAATACAGGAATTTGAAGCGCTTCGCATCGAAGAGTCCGTACAAACCCAAAGCTCCGATCCCTGCTATAAATCCCATCCACCAGTTACCTGCAATGTAGTTAGTACTAACAAGCGATTGACCCGATGCATAAATTAGTGCACAGGCAATGATTATACCTCCGAAGGCGTGTAAACTCTGCTTTATGCTATTATTAGCCATTGCAGCGATCAGCCAGGAAAAGAACAACAGGTAAACACCAAACAAAGATGCCAGAAAATTGGCTAGCATAAACATCGGTGCGACTGAGATCAAAGCGATCCATGTTTCAGTTTTCTCAGATGGATGTGCTGGAAACAAGATCCGTGATACAAGCGATGAAATGAAAGGAATCAAGGCCCCCACAATAGCCAGAAGAAACAAATTAAGAGACCAAACAATTTCAAACGAAGCAAAATTGGCCTTTGCGCCAATCGGGATTGCAAATAATAAGGTGATAATCAATCCAGAAAATCTCCAAATTTTCCCATTTAACATACTTGCTAAAAATGACAGTCCAATGGCACCTAAAAGTGTGAATTGGATCATTGGTACGGATGGATCCTCGTCAAATTTTTCAAGGACCAAATGCGTAAAAGCAACACCCGGTAAAAGCAAGAAAACAAATGGCTTATCTCTTAAAACTAATGTGAGTAAAAAGCTTAAAGCTGCAATGATGATCAATGAAAATGTAAGCATGTTGTATGATTTTTCATACAAATATACATATCATTTAATTACCATGGTATTTATTTTCAATATTGTTACTTCAATTGCCCGTTCTTTAATTGTGCAGCAAGAAGATCGTGGAATTCTTTTTGATTCAGGTGCTTTTCTAAGAGATCTAAATGCTCAATGCGATGGCAATCGCTACCGGCAATGTCTATCAATCCAGCCTTTTGTAATGCGATCGCTTGTTTCTTAACATCGGGTCCATAATGTCCGGTAAAAGAATTCAAATTAACTTGAATCCAACAACCTAATTCGCGCAAGCGCCTCGCACGATCCAAATTACCGTGGTAATAGAAATAGCGTTCGAAATGAGCTATGATTGGTTGGTATCCATTTGAACATGAAAGAAAAATGAAATCGTCCAATTGTTGAGGTTCGTAACGGAAGGAACATTCGAACAAAATGTGATTTCCCATAAACGGTAAGAGATCCTTTTTTTTCACCTTATCAAACAAGGTTTCATCCAGGAAATATTCTGCCGAGACTTCCAATTCAATTGGCAATTCCATTTCGTCAATGACTTTTTTTACCTGCTGAAAACCAGTCATGATGTTTTCTGGAGTATTATCATAAACACCCGTCATGACGTGCGGCGTAATGATCAATTTTCTATATCCCAGTTCATAGAAACGGTTGATCATCCCAATGGAATGTTCTATAGTTTGTGCTCCATCATCAATTCCGGGGATGAGATGACTGTGCACGTCCACCACCAAATTTCCTATGGGTGCCGCTTCTTTGGATGTATTCGATTTAAACCAATTGAGAAAAGCCATATACAAATATAAGAACCAAATGGATTTTAACAGAAACTAAACCGATTGAGGGGCTACCACTCTTTTTTGAAGATTTCGCTCAGCTTACTTTCGCTCTAATCAAATTGGATGTTATGAAATATCTATTCATTTTATTGATTATTTGCACAGCTGGACTATCCTTTGCTCAAACATTTAGTTGGAGTGGATTCCCAAATGGAGGCACATCTTATACGACTGGAGCAATGACCGCGACTATCACCTCCAGTTCTCCCAGTTTTCAATATGGCAGCCCACGTTTCTATGCAGGGGCGAGTGTAGGGAGCGGTCAGTGTGGACTGGCCAATGGATTAGCTATTGAATGCTTATTTGGCAACATCACAACAGCGCATACCACGTTGACAATGAACTTTACATCTGGAGGAACTACTCCTGGACTTTGTTCTGTGATTTCTTTTCAGATAAAAGACATCAATGCTGATGAATCTGTACAAACATTTGCAGATTGGGTAGAGATCTCGGCTATTGACGGTAACAATGTGTCCATACCAGTAGGGAACATTTCAGCAACTGGAGGCAGTTCAAAAACGATTGGAACAAGTGGAAGTACGCGAATTATTCGTGGATACAATGGAACTTATGGATCAAGATCAACAACGGCTTGCGATAATATGACCATACAAGTGACGCCACCAGTTGGAGGCGCAGTTAAATCGATCACTCTTAAATACCATCCTGATTACACAGCATGTCCGAACTGTTATTACAATTTCACTGGGCCAAATAGACCAGCTTATCAATACATCAGCATTGGAGCTATAACGAGTACCCCAACAGGTTCCTGTGTGCCGCTGCCTGTGCAACTCAGTTCGTTCAATGCTACTAGAATTGGAAGGCAGGTTGAATTGAACTGGGAGACGCAACAAGAAGTAAACAGTGATTACTTCGTTGTAGAACGATCTACGGATGGGGAGCAATACGAACCAGTTTGTCAAATGCCGGGAGCCGGGAATAGCAGTACTCCGATAAAATACGCATACACTGACGACAAAGCCGAGCTAGAACAAGTATATTATCGATTGCGACAAGTAGATAAGGATGGCAGTGTCACTTATTACGAACTGACAACAGCCTCTCAATACACCGGTGAAAATTTGGAATGGTCGCTCTACCCAAATCCGGCTAAAAGTACTATTCAATGCAAACTGAGTAGTCCACAAAATCAAGTTTGCTCATTCACACTTCTTGATCAAACAGGTTCCGTGATTTCGTCTTGGCTTGAAAACACCCAAAAAGGAATTCAAGAAACGACTATTCCTATTGAGCATCTTCAGGAGGGTTTATATATTCTGAAAATTGAAGATGAACTTGGTAATTCAACAATCAATCGATTAATAAAAATCAATCAATAATAACCCTTAGTTTCATGTTTAGCAAAAGCAGTTAGGTTTAGCAAGGCTCCTTTGGGAGCCTTTCTGTTTTATTTACGATTGCTATACATGTTTTTATAATATTCTTGATAGGCTCCAGAAGTCACTTCATTCACCCAATCCTGATTTTCCAAATACCAGCGAACGGTGGCTTCAAGACCTTTCTCAAAAGTGATACTTGGTTTCCATCCTAGTTCATTATCCAGTTTAGTGGCATCAATCGCATAGCGCTGATCATGACCGGCACGATCCTTTACAAAAGTGATCAATTTCGCACTTTCACCGGCGTCTCGGCCCAAAGCCTTATCCATTAAATCGCACAGTAAATGAACCAAGTCAATATTCTTCCATTCATTCCATCCACCAACATTGTAGTTGCAGCCCATATCACCTTCATGAAAGATAAGATCTATAGCACGCGCGTGATCCTCTACCCACAACCAATCACGAACGTTACTTCCATCACCATAAACCGGCAATGGGCGTTTGTTCAAAATATTCGTGATCATTAATGGGATCAATTTTTCTGGATGGTGATGACTTCCGTAGTTATTTGAGCAATTACTGCGCTTGATTGGAAAGCCGTAAGTGTGGTAATAAGCAGAAACAAAATGGTCTGAAGCAGCTTTGGATGCAGAGTACGGACTCCGTGGATCGTATGGAGTAGTTTCAGTAAAAAAACCCTCGTTGCCCAAAGAGCCAAATACCTCATCAGTAGAGACATGAAAAAAGGTATGCCCATCATTGGACGTCCAATAAGCGCGGGCCTGATTCATCAAATTCACCGTTCCGATCACGTTGGTTCGCACAAATTCCATTGGTCCTTCTATAGAGCGATCCACATGAGATTCTGCAGCAAGATGAATAACATCCGTAATGTCGTAGCTATTCATCACTTGTTTTACATCGGCCTCACTCGTAATGTCCCCTTTTACAAAGACATGATTGGGTGCATCCATAACATCAGCCACATTCGCCAAGTTTCCTGCATAGGTCAAAGCATCGAAATTGATTATCGTATAACTCGGATATTTATTCACCAAAAGGCGAACCAAATGAGATCCAATAAATCCAGCTCCACCGGTAACCAAAATTCTTTTTTGCGAACTGCTCATCTTAAATTTTATTGTTTGAAACGCTTAAGAAAAGTCCTTATTGCAACTTTCCTACAAACTCCAATATTCCAGACTCTTGATCTTCCCTTTATAAATACCTTTAATATCTACAAAAACGCCTTTACCGTCTTTCAACAAACCTTTAAAATAATCTTCACCCAATGATTTGTATTCCTTGTGGTTTACCGCAACAATAATGGCATCATAATTAGATCCGATCTCAGTCAACGGAACACCATACTCATGTTGCATTTCCTCCGAAGATGCGTGCGGATCCACCAGGTCAACAGCAACTTGAAACGATTTCAATTCGTTTACAACATCGATAACTTTGGAATTACGGATATCCGAAACATCTTCTTTAAATGTGGCACCCATTACCAGCACCTTCGCATCTTGAATATGCTTCCCTTGAGCAATGATCTTTTTTGCCGTTTGCTTGCCAATATAGAATCCCATACTGTCATTTACATAGCGGCCGCTATTGATGATCTTTGCATGGTAGCCAGCTTGTTGTGCTTTATGTGTTAAATAATATGGGTCAACCCCTATACAATGTCCACCAACTAGTCCTGGTGAAAACTTCAAGAAATTCCATTTTGTTCCAGCAGCCTCAAGCACCTCGTAAGTGTTGATTCCTAGCTTGTTGAAAATAATTGAAAGTTCATTGATCAACGCAATATTCACATCACGCTGCGTATTTTCAATGATCTTTGCGGCTTCTGCTACTTTAATAGATGTCGCACGGTGAACACCAGCTCCCACTACTAATTCATAAGTTTTTGCAATTTCTTCCAAAGATTCATTACAGCATCCAGAAACCACCTTAACAACGTTCTGTAGAGTATGTTCTTTGTCCCCCGGATTAATTCGTTCTGGAGAATAACCTACTTTGAAATCTTGTTTGAATTTCAGGCCAGAAATTTCTTCCAATACAGGGATACAATCTTCTTCTGTACAGCCCGGGTAAACCGTTGATTCGAAAACCACGTAATCGCCTTTCTTCAATACCTGAGCAACCGTTTTTGACGCTCCCAGCAGAGGCTTCAAGTCAGGTAAATTTGCATCATCAATAGGTGTTGGCACGGCAACAATAAAGAACTCCACCTCGCGTAGGTCTTCAATGTCAGCTGTAAAATGGATATCACAACCGTCAAAATCACTTGCTTCCAATTCATTACTTGGATCAACATGATTGCGCATCATATCCACTCGTTTCTGGTTGATGTCAAATCCAACTACTTGGATCTTTCTTGCGAATTCCAATGCAATTGGTAAGCCAACATAACCAAGACCAATTACGGCCAATTTGGCTTCTTTCTGTAGTAGTTTAGTGTAAATCGAGTTGTTCATTTCTCACTTTATAAATTCGTTCGATGATTTCTACAACTTTCAGTCCTTCAAGGGCATTGGTTGTAGCCGAAGTTCTTCCTTTTAAGGTATCGATCACGTTTGTAATCACGTAGTGGTGATTAGCTGCGGATCCTTTATATGCTCCATAGTCGTTGCCCGGATTTGTAGGGGCTAATTCTGGCATGGTATATCCTTGAATGTTGCAAATCTCTACTTCATTCATGTATTGCCCACCAATCTTTACGCTTCCTTTGCTTCCAATGATTGTCATCGAACTCTCCAAATTCTGATCCGCCACAGAAGTAGAATAGTTCAAACATCCCATTCCACCATTTATGAAATCGAAGCTGACAAAACCAGAATCTTCAAAGTCAGTACTTTCTTTATGGTTGAAATCAGCAAATTTCCCTTGGATATTATCGATATCTCCAAAAAGCCAATACATGATGTCAATAAAATGGGAGAATTGAGTAAACAAGGTACCGCCATCAAGATCCTGGGTACCTTTCCATCCACCCGGTTTGTAATAACGGCTATCTCGGTTCCAATAACAATTCAATTGAACCATGAAGACATCTCCGAGAACTTTGCGTTCTACAATGTCTTTGATCCATTCGCTTGGCGGCGAATAACGGTTCTGCATGACACAAAACACCTGTTTCGATTGCTGAAGCGATTTAAAGATTACCTTCTCACACTGGTCTTTCGTCAAGCCCATTGGCTTCTCCACAACTACATGTTTTTTCGCTTCAAGCGCTTTCAATGCTTGTTCAGCGTGCAGTCCATTTGGAGTACAAATGTTCACCACATCAAACTCCAATCCGGATGCCAATAACTCTTCCATCGTTTGAAAGAAAGGCACTGCGAAATCCTCAGCTGCGCATTCAGCCATAGATCTAACATCCACCATGGCAACCAATTCCGCTTCCGGATCCCGACGAACCATTTCCGCATGACGCTTTCCAATATGTCCCGCACCAACAATGGCAAATCGAACCTTATCAGTTTCTCCTATCATATTTCTTATTCTGAGTCCAGCTTATAAGGGCTGAACCTGATTGTTAGCTAATTTATACTTTTCCCCACTTTCCGGACAAGTAGCTATTCCCTGTTGATCAAATTCAAGTCGATGACCAAACGCACTCATCCAACCGATTTGACGCGCCGGGTTCCCGACAACAAGCGCATAGGCTGGGACTGTTTTTGTCACCACACTTCCTGCTCCAATAAAAGCATATTCTCCTATATCATTTCCGCAAACGATGGTTGCATTTGCGCCTATCGAAGCGCCTTTTTTTACACGAGTTCGAGCATATTGATCTCTTCGATTTACAGCTGAACGCGGGTTCATTACATTTGTAAAGACCATACTTGGCCCTAAAAAAACGTCATCTTCACAGATCACTCCGGTGTAAATAGATACGTTGTTTTGAACTTTCACATTGTTCCCAAGAACAACATCCGGCGACACTACGACGTTTTGTCCAATGTTACATTTTTCACCAATAATACAATTGGGCATAATGTGTGAAAAGTGCCAGATTTTTGTTCCTTCACCAATAGTACAACCGGCATCCACGACCGCCGTTTCATGAGCGAAATATCCCATATTAATGTATGTATCGTTCAAAATCCATGTGCTCTTTTTCGTTCAGTTCTTCCGCCGTCAAACTCTGAAAATAGGCATACGTTCGTTTCAACCCCTCTGCTCTGTCTACTTGAGGCTGCCAGCCTAATAATTCTCTTGCTTTGGTAATATCCGGCTGACGTTGTTTCGGATCGTCAACTGGTAAATCCTTGTAGATTACCTTTTGTGTGGTCCCCGTAAGTTTGATGATCTCTTCCGCAAATTCGCCAATAGTAATCTCATCCGGGTTACCAACATTTACCGGATACGCGTAATCGGAGTGCAACAAGCGCACAATTCCTTCAACCAGATCATCCACGTAACAAAATGAGCGCGTTTGTGAACCATCACCAAAAACGGTTAAATCTTCACCTCGTAATGCTTGTCCGATAAATGCCGGAAGTACACGTCCATCGTTCAAGCGCATTCGCGGACCGTAAGTATTGAATATACGTACGATACGTGTTTCCACTCCATGAAAAGTATGATAAGCCATTGTCATCGCTTCTTGAAATCGCTTGGCTTCATCGTACACTCCGCGCGGTCCAACTGGGTTCACGTTCCCCCAATAATCTTCTTTTTGCGGATGAACGGTTGGATCACCGTATACTTCAGAAGTACTGGCTATCAACACGCGTGCTTTCTTTACGCGTGCTAAACCCAAACAATTGTGAATCCCTAAAGACCCTACTTTTAATGTCTGTATAGGTATTTTCAGATAATCGATCGGACTAGCGGGCGAGGCAAAATGCAGGATGTAATCCAATTTACCCGGGACATGAATAAATTTACTCACGTCATGGTGGTAAAATTCAAATTGCTCCAATTTGAACAAATGCTCAATATTCTTTAATCGACCAGTAATTAAGTTATCCATTGCAATAACGTGATAACCATCACGAATAAACCGATCACAAAGATGTGATCCCAAAAAACCGGCAGCACCGGTAATTAATATACGTTTTCTTTCAGCCATCTTATTTGGTTATGGTATTTCTACCAATTGAACTGTAGAAGAATCCTTTCTCTTTCATTTCTTCGACATCAAACAAATTGCGCCCGTCGAATACCACTTTATCTTTTAAGGCAGCAGCCATTCGGTTAAAATCAGGATTTCTGAACACTCCCCATTCCGTACAGATCAATAAAGCATCCGCATCTTGTAAAACAGCATACTCATCCCCAGCATATTCAATCTTGTCTCCGATCAAATTCTGCACATTCGGCATAGCCTCCGGATCATACGCAACGATCTCAGCTCCTTCTTTCGTAAGCGCATCGATCATGTATAAAGCAGGAGCTTCACGAATATCATCTGTATCTGGTTTAAAGGCGAGACCCCACAAGGCAATCTTCTTACCTTTCAGGTCATTATTGAAGTAAGACTTGATCTTCGGAAAAAGAACTGTCTTTTGGGTTTCGTTCACACCCATTACAGCCTTCAGAATTTCGAAATCAAACCCTTCTTCGATGCCAGATTTGAAAAGTGCTTGCACATCTTTCGGGAAGCAAGATCCACCGTATCCTATTCCAGGAAACAGGAATCGTTTCCCAATACGCTCATCAGAACCAATACCGATTCTCACTTTATCAACATCTGCACCTACTCGCTCACAGAAGTTAGCTATCTCGTTCATGAAAGTGATCTTCGTTGCCAAGAAAGCGTTCGCTGCATACTTTGTCAACTCCGCAGATTTTTCATCCATGAATATGATTGGATTTCCCTGTCTTACGAACGGTTTGTACAATTGCTCCATGACACGTTCCGCACGTTTCGAGGATGTACCGATCACTACGCGATCTGGTTTCATAAAGTCATCAACCGCAAATCCTTCGCGTAAAAACTCAGGATTAGAAACAACATCAAACTCGGTAGCTGCATGCTTGGAGATCGCCGCATGTACTTTCTCAGCGGTACCTACGGGAACAGTGCTTTTGTCTACAATGACTTTGTAGTCTTTCATCAATTTACCCAATTCATCAGCAACTCCCAAGATATAGCGTAAATCTGCTGATCCATCTTCTCCCGGAGGAGTTGGCAATGCTAAGAAAACGATTTCCGCATCGCGGATACCTTCCTCTAAGCTTGTTGTGAATGACAGTCGTCCAGCTTTGATATTTCGTTCAAACAAAACGTCCAAATGCGGCTCATAGATAGGGATCTCGCCGTTTCGCATGCGCTCCACTTTCTTTACGTCTATATCAACGCAAATCACTTGATTTCCGGTTTCAGCGAAGCATGTGCCAGTTACCAAGCCTACGTATCCTGTACCAATTACGGCAATTTTATTCATCTAATTTTTATTTACAAATTCTAAAATAGCGTCACAAATGAACGCTTGTTGCTCGGACTCCATTTCCGTGTGTATTGGAAAAGAAATCACTTTTGCTGTCAGTTCTTCCGTTACCGGTAAATCCAATTCACCTAAATTGAATGAAGCAAACATTCCCTGTTTGTGGGCAGGAAGTGGATAATAGATCATTGAAGGCACTCCTTTTTCGGCCAAATATGCTTGTAACGCATCGCGTTCAACTCCATTCAATTGAACCGTGTATTGATGAAATACGTGCTTCGATCGTTTATGTCTGAATGGCACTGTGATCTTAGGAGAAGTACTTAATCTTCTATCGTATTCATCAGCAACAGCAATTCGCGAATCGATGTAATCGTCTAAAAACGGGAGCTTAACATTCAATACAGCCGCTTGAATTGCATCTAAGCGTGAATTACAACCCACAACCTCATGGTGATACTTCACCTTCTGACCGTGATTTGCCACCATTCGCAACTGTTCCGCCAATTGATCATCATTGGTGAAAATAGCACCGCCATCGCCGTAACACCCCAAATTTTTAGAGGGAAAGAAACTTGTACATCCTATCGTCCCAATTGCTCCTAACTTTTTAATTGTACCGTTTGAAAAATAATAATCAGAGCCAATAGCCTGAGCATTGTCCTCGATAACGAACAAGTGGTGGTTCTCAGCAATTTTCATGATCGCTTCCATATCTGCTGCCTGACCGTACAAATGCACCGGAACAATCGCCTTCGTTTTAGGAGTAATTGCAGCCTCTATTGCCTTTGGATCAATGCAAAAGGTATCGGGTTCTACATCAACAAAAACAGGTGTTAATCCCAATAATGCAATCACCTCTGTGGTTGCAATGTAAGTAAACGAAGGCGTGATCACCTCATCCCCCGGTTTCAAGCCTAAAGCCATCATAGCAATTTGAAGAGCATCCGTACCATTCGCACATGGTATTACATGTTTCGCTCCGGTATATTTTTCTAATGCACTCTGAAAGCGCTTTACGACCGGCCCACCAATGAATCCAGCCGAGTTAAGCACTTCGGATATCGCATCATCAACTTGAGGTTTAATCTTTTGGTATTGTGTTACCAGATCTACCATTTCAATTTTCTTCAAAATGCTGAATTTTAGTTTCGAATCAATAAAATACGAAGGGGTAAAGATAATAATATTCGAGTTGACCACCTCAGAAATTACCCCTCGAAAAGTGGAAAAAATAGGTCTTTCGTAAAGTTATCCGAAGTTCATTTCAGATTAATAAGCAGCCATCACATTGAAAACGCGCTCCATGCGTTCAACTGTAGCCTCACTGGAACAATTGAAATTATTGATTATCAGCGCAAATGCGATCATCTTCCCGGATTTTGATTCTACATATCCCGCATATGACTTTACCCGATTCATCGTGCCACTTTTTGCATGGATCCGATTTTCTCCGGCTTGATTCTTGCACACTGACGACAAGGTGCCAGAGACTCCGGCAATAGGTAAAGTCCCATAAAATGATTTATACTGACTACTTTTTGTCATGAATCGCAACAGCTGACAAAAATGATCTGCTGAAATAGCATTGGTTCTAGCGAGTCCACTACCATCTTTAATGTAAAGCCCTCTCGTATTGATCTTTTCTTCCCAATAATTCATCATTCGGGCGATCGAATTATCAATGCTTCCGTTGCCATTTGTGCCATAACCAACCCAAGTAAGCAATTGTTCCGCAAACAGATTCACGGACTTCATGTTTGTCCACCACGCAATTGAATTCACAGTTTTTCCGACATGCGTGAACAATAATTTTTTAGACGGATAACGCACTGATGGCAACTGATACGCAAGTGATCTTGCTCCAACCGGGTTATCCCGAACAATGATGCCCCGCCCCTTTAGAATGCGCGAAAATTCGATGGCGAATTGCAACTCCGGGTCGGGTAGAGAACCTTTAACAGTGAAGGAGCTGTGTCCAGCCTCAATTGTTCCAGTACCAAATCGATCTAAGGAGTAAGGCGCCCCATAAATATATGAATTGTCGCCATTTCCACCTGTTCGGATGTAATTGTTGAAATTGAAGCCCGGGACTATCGGAAAAGTACCTAAAAAAGTAGTCGCTTGACCTGAAGTTTTACCCGTTTTAAAGTAGTAACGCAGCATGTTGTCATAGATGGACAAACCGGATGCTCCAGCGCCATAATAATTCCCCATGTCGCCCCAATTCCATCCATCAGGAGCTCCTTCATAACCAAATTCACTGGCGTCCGCGATTATTGCGCCATCCACTCGTTTGATGCCCAACTTGATTAATGAATCGGCCCAAAATTTCAAGAATTGATCCTCCAAGCCATCGCCGTTATAATAGCGACTTCCAAGGGAAACATCCCCCGCGCCTCGTATCCAAATGTTTCCATTTAATACGCTGTCTTTGGTGATAACTCCGTCCATATAAACGCGGGTTTTTGGCGCATAGTCTTTACCTAAAAGCTGAAAGGCGGTCGCAGTTGAAAAAAGTTTGGTGGTAGAAGCTGGAATAAGGGTGGTATTCGGGTTCTTTGAACCAAGGACTTCTCCTGTATTACAGTCAACTGCTAGAAATGAAATCCCAGCATTCGCAAAAAAATAATCCGATGAGAAAGCATCGATGGCTTGTTGAATGCTTTGCTGACCAAAACTTTCAAAACCAAAAAATACCAAGAACAAACCCAGCAAAAAGTTTTTTAACCCTTTCAATTCTCGCATAATACAAAAATCGCTGCTAAGCCGACAGCAATTTGAATGCCATGGAAAACTTTTGAACAGTTTCCATGTGGACTACCCATCATTTTTTAGGCTATTGCAAAATAAAACTAACTGAATGCTTACCTTTGAAGCCAGTACTGATCCAAAACCCGCTTGCTACATATGCCCAAGGTTTTACGTATAATCAATCGCTTCAATATTGGCGGCCCTACATACAACGCTACTTTTTTAACTCGATTTTTGGCCGCTGATTTCGAAACCAAGCTCGTGGGTGGTTTGCCAGAACCAGATGAAAAAGATTCTTTACATATCCCCAGAAATTACGGTGTAGAACCAACATTAATAGTGGAAATGCAACGCATGCCCAATCTGCGTTCAGACAAAGCAGCCTATAAAAAATTAAAGCGGATTATTGAGGAATTCCAACCAGATATCGTGCATACGCATGCCGCAAAAGCTGGTGCATTGGGAAGAAAGGCGGCTTCGGCTTGCAAAGTCCCTGTAATAGTCCACACCTATCACGGCCACGTTTTCCACTCTTATTTTGGCCGACTAAAAACAGGACTCTACAAGTTTATTGAACGCAGACTTGCCGCAAAGTCAGATGCGATTATTGCGATCAGTCCGCTGCAGAAAAAAGAACTAGTAGAACACCATAAGATTTGTAACGCAGACAAAGTTCACGTCATTCCGTTGGGATTTGATCTAGGAATATTTCAAGAAAAAATCCCTGAGAAAAGAGCAGAAACACGAGAAAAATACAGCCTGAGTGATTCAGATGTTGCTGTGGCCATTGTAGGACGTTTGGCACCAATAAAAAATCACACTTTGTTTTTGGATGTATTGGAACGACTGTTTCAGGAAGGGGTTCGTTTCAAAGTGTTTATAGTGGGTGATGGTAGCGAACAACAGCTAATTGAAAAGCGAGTTCAAGCGCTAAATAATTTGTTTGGGCCTTACATCACCATGACATCTTGGATCAAGGACATTGCCACATTCAATGCAGGTATGGACGTTATCTGTCTAACATCTGATAACGAAGGAACTCCGGTAAGTATCATAGAGGCACAGGCAACAAATATTCCGGTTGTTGTAACGGATGTTGGGGGTGTTAGAGATATTGTTTTAGACAATGAAACTGGTTTTATCGTGCCACCTAGAAACATTGATGCTTTCGCTGAAAAATTGAAAATTTTGGTGACCGATGAAAAAAAACGCGCAAAAATGTCACAAAATGGATGGAAGTTCGTAGAAGAACAATTCCATTATAAAACATTGGCAAAGAATATGGAACAATTGTACCGTATGTTGCTAGAAAAGAAAAAAGGTCATGCGCATTAATTTTCGAATTCTAATTGGAATTTGTTTTGTCACACTGCTTGTCAGTTCATGTGGTGTGAACAAGAATTTGATGTTCAAAACGCCGAAGGGAGTTGTGGAACAAAAAGATAGTATTCCTTTGCGTCCGGCAACAGAATATACGATTTCTGTCGATGATAAATTCACCTTTGAGTTATTCACCAAAGACGGAGAAGACATCATAAATGGAATGGCCGGCATCTTGAAGGATCGCGAAGAGCAACGAACCTTCGAATATGTTATTCGCCAAGACGGCACTGCAGATCTACCGCTCATTGGTGGTGTTCGTTTAGTTGGTTTAACCGTTCATCAATGCGAAGATACGCTCGCCAAACTATACGAAGAATCCAAAGGATACATACAACCATATGTACAATTGAAATTGACAAATCAACGGGTGATAGTTTTTCCTGGTTCAGGAAGTGATGCCAAGGTGGTTCCACTTCAGAATAATAATACCACACTCATGGAAGTGATAGCCTTAGCCGGAGGGATTGCTGAACGTGGTAGAGCAGATAAAGTAAAACTCATGCGTAACGTTGGTGGAAAGCGCATCGTCTATGTGTTGAATCTATCTACGATCGAGGGATTGAAATATGCTGATATGATCGTTCAGGCCAACGATTATATATACATTGAACCAACAGAGCAATTAACGAAAGAACTTGTAGAACGAGCAGCACCGATCGTTTCGTTGATTTCAAGTACACTAATTGTTCTTACATTCATCACAAATTTGAAATAAGGTGAGTACCACGCAGAAATCATTTATAATTAACAAGGATTATAATCCGATCATTGCCGCGACGATTTTACGTCGTTATTGGTGGTGGGCAGCCTCTTTCATTGTCATCATGGCTGCTCTGGCATTTTTGTACCTGCGTTATACAAAACCTGTTTATGAGTCATCCATGGTCATTCAGCTTGCCGAAAAAGATCAGGGTAAAGAATTGGTAGAGATCGAAAATATCAATACCAAGGATAACATTTCATCGGAGATTGAATTATTGCGTTCAGAGCTATTGTTCGACATGGCTATTGAGCGTATGAATATGAACGTTTCTTTATTCTCCAAAGGAAAGATCCTGGAAGAAGAAATGTACCATAGAAGCTCGTTCAATATCATACCATATATGTTGAATGACAGTTCCTTATGTGACATTCCAATTTACATGAACATTCAAGGAAAATATATTACTCTCAATTTTTCCTACCAAAACAAAACTCAAATCTTATTGGTCCAACCTAACAAGAGGTTTAAGAACAAGTTATTTGATTTCACAATTCAAATTACCGATTGGGTGGCCTTTCAAAAAGATTTGGAAGAAAATCAACTCTACTTTACCTTCAACAACAAAAAAACACTGGCAGCTCGACTATTACCGAATCTATCTGTTGAGCCAGTTGATGTGCAAGCAAAAACCATTCAAATCAGATACCGAGGTTACAATCCTGAACTTTGTCACGACATTTCTGCCGCTGTTGCAGATGCCTTTTTTCATTACGATGAAGAGATCAAACGCAAAAGTTCTGAGAATATTTTGGTCTTCATCGATAAACAATTAGATTCAATTTCAAATGAACTGCGCACATCCAAAGATAGCTTAGCTATGTTTCAACGCAACTCAAATTTGCCGGATCCGGATAACATGGGGAACAACCTCACCAATAATATAGATCGTTTTCAAGCTGATCTGTTTGCATTGGAGGAAGAGATCCAGTTATTACGCGTTGTGAACTCCAAGCTAAAAGCCGATCCGAATCGTCTGGAAATCTACCGGTTGATCCCTGAAATGCTGGGTAAGAGCTATGAATTAACTCTTACCAAACAAATTTCCGATCTCAATAACTTGTTAGAGAAAAAAGAAGAACTTCTTACGAACGTGAACGATAATCATTCGGAGATCAAACAGATCAATTCCAGAATACAATCACGGATCTCATACATTCGTAAAAGTGTTGAGGTGATCAAAGACCGCTTGGAATCAAATGCGATCATCCTTAGAGGAAAACTTGGCCAATTTGAAGGTCAATACACGCAATTGCCAGCGAAGAAAATGGAATACAACCGCTTGAAATCGCTTCAAGAACTGAATGAGAAGTACTACACCCTTCTAACCGAGAAAAAAGTACTTTATTCTATCTCTAACGCTGGTTATGCTTCCCAGAACCGTATTTTAAATCCTCCATCGGTGTCTTCTGAACCTGTTAGTCCGAACAGACAATTGGTATATGCCTCATTCATTTTTGTTGGATTCATTTTGGGCTTGGGTGTTTTGTTATTGAAATACGTGACCTTCAACGAAATCAATACTGTGGAAGATTTGCGTCATTTATTGCCGGATAAAGTAACGATCCTGGGGAGTATTCCATTGATCAAGAATGCTTCGGAATTTAGTCAACTCATGGTTCATGCCTCACCAAAATCAATGTTGGCTGAAACGATGCGTAGTATTCGCACGAACTTGAGCTTTGTGAACTCCAAAGCGCGCACAATTGCCATCTCGTCTTCGATCTCCGGAGAAGGAAAAACTTTTGTCGCTCTGAATTTGGCGGGAATTATTGCCCTATCCGGTAAAAAGACGATCATCATTGATCTTGACCTTAGAAAACCAAAAATTCATTTGGGATTAAATGTTCCAAATGTCACCGGGATGAGTAACCTTATTATTGGTCAAGCAAATCTGGAAGAAGCTATACGCAAATCGGAGATCGATAATTTGGATTTTATCAGCGCTGGTCCGATTCCACCAAATCCATCAGAATTAATCCTAAGCGATGCTTTTCAACGTATTTTGGAAGAATTAAAGGACCGCTACGACGTGGTGATTATTGACAACCCTCCAGTTGGATTGGTAACGGATGGTGTGCAGATCTTGGCTAGTGCAGATGTTCCGATCTATGTCTTTAAATCAGCTTATTCTAAACGTATCTTTGCAAGTCGCGTTAAAGACCTCTTCACAATGAAACAATTGACCCACTTGAATATCATTTTAAATGGGGCTCGAGTTTCTAAATCCGGTTATGGGTATGGTTATGGATACGGTTATGGATACGGTTATGGATACGGTTATTACGAAGAGGAACGCAATTCAGAAGGCAAGAAAAAGAAAAAGAAATAACCCATGAATTGCATTCAAACAGATATAGCTGAAGTACTAATTATTGAACCCAAGTTGTTTGGTGACGACCGCGGTTCTTTCTTTGAAAGTTTTCACCAATCTAAATTCAATGAATTTGTTGGTAGACCTGTAACTTTTGTTCAAGATAATGAATCTGAAAGTAAAGCGATGGTTGTAAGAGGATTGCATTTTCAAGCCCCCCCGTTCGCTCAAGGAAAACTGGTTCGTGTAATCAAAGGAAGTGCGCTAGATATCGCTGTCGACATACGCAATGGATCCCCAACCTATGGAAAGTCTGTAAGCATATTATTGAATGCAGAAAACCGCAAGCAGTTATGGATTCCCGAGGGTTTTGCTCATGGTTTTGTCTCATTGGAAGAAGGAACAATCTTCCAGTACAAATGCACCAATTATTACCACCAACCTTCCGAACGGTCCATTCTTTGGAATGATCCTGTGTTGAATATCGATTGGGGAATTGCAAAAGAAAATGCTATTTTGTCTGCAAAAGATGCTGAAGCTCCATCTTTCAAAGATTTTATTAGTCCTTTTTAATTCATGCGTTCAGAAGTCATCATAGCTTGTTTGGCCTTTTTAGGATGGGGGGTGATTGCCAGTTTGGTGACAAATGAATTGTTACTTAGATTTTCGCAGAGTCTCGGAATACGTAATAAAAATGACGTGGTGGTACGCTGGGCAAATGAATCTAAACCATCTTTAGGAGGAGTAGCTTTTTTCGTCGCATTTGTATTTGGCGCCATAGCTTATTCAGTTGTTTTTCAGAATGAAAACATCTTTCACAATAAAGAATTTGTTGGTTTAATGAGTGCCGGCGTCCTTGCTTTTGTCATGGGCCTTTCAGATGACGCCTACAACACAAAGCCACTCATAAAGCTCATCGTTCAAATCGCTTGTGGGGTAATCTTGGTTTACACGAATACCCTTATTCCTTTATCCGGTATTTTTTGGATGGATGGAATGATTACGGTAGTTTGGGTAGTTGGGATAATGAATTCCTTGAACATGTTGGATAATATGGATGGCATCACGGGAACTACGGTGTTGTTCATTCTGTTTTCTTGCCTCGCTGCTGATTTTATCCTGTATGGGTGGAATATGAACATTTGGACTCTAACCTTGTGCATTCAAATTGGAGCTATTTTAGGATTTCTAAGATTCAATATCCACCCTTCTAAACTGTTCATGGGAGATGCAGGAAGTCAGTTTATTGGACTTTTCGCGGCATTTTTCTCCATTCATGATCTCTGGACCGTGGGCGTTAAAACCGATTTGAATTCACTTACCGGAATGGCTATTACCTTGATTGCTTTTACTCCTGCTGCTGCCGACACCTTTACCGTTGTGATCAATCGTTTGCGCAAAGGACAATCTCCAATGGTTGGTGGTAAAGATCATACAACGCATCATTTGGTTTATGCCGGGATGAATGATAAACAGGTCTGGCTGGTTTTTCTATTGATCGCCATGCTATCCACCTTTACTGCTATGTTGGGAATTTTATTCGCCAAATGGGGCAATCCGTGGATGAGCGTCTTCTTGACACTGTATTTCGTCGTGGTTTTCTTCTTCCTCTATAGAAATACCATCATTTATAAGCGTTAAGCGTCTGCACTTTATTAAATTTGTGCTTCTAATGGACGTGCCATGCGAAGCTATTTAATTCTTCTTGTATCTGCAGTTGTTTTGAGTTGTTCAAACAACCAGATTCATGCAACAAAATCCAAATCTGACAAGTCAAAGGAGACGACCAAAGCAGTTGTTTTCCCTCCCCTTCCACAAAAAATGATCTTTGCAGGACAGGTTATCAACTTGGAGGATGAAGATATTCGAGAGCGTTTGGACCGTGAAGTGTTGATGAATGCCTATTATCAAAGTGCAACAACCGGTTACTTGAAACGCGCCCATCGTTATTTCCCGATGATTGAACGTATACTGAAAGAAGAAGGCATTCCGGATGATTTCAAATACTTGGCGGTTATCGAAAGTGGTCTGCAACAAGCAGTATCGCCGGTAGGCGCTCAAGGGTTTTGGCAATTTATGCCCTTCACCGCGAAATTGTATGATCTGGAAATGACGGAAGAAGTTGATGAACGCTTGCATATTGAAAAAAGTACGCGTGCTGCCTGTCAATATTTGAAGTCTGCAAAAGAAACCCTGGGTGACTGGGTCATGACTACAGCATCTTATAACCGTGGAGTAGGAGGAGTACAAGACGATATGGCTTGGCAGGATACCGAACATTATTTTGATACGGACCAGAACAGCGAGACAGGTCGATATGTTTTTCGTTTGTTAGCTATTAAACTGATCTTCGAAAATCCTGAAGCTTATGGCTACTATCCAAAAGAAATGGAGTTATATAAACCAATTAAAACCAAAAAAGTGACTGTATCAGAGTCAATCCCGAATTTGGCAAAATGGGCGAATGATCATGGCTTTAATATTAAGATCCTGCGCAAGTTGAATCCCTGGCTGATTACAACCAGATTGACCATCCACAATGGAAAAACCTACACAATCGAATTACCCGCTCCCGGAGAAAATCTCAAACCCTACAAGCGCTATCTGTAATGGCTGAACAAGATACAATTGCCGTTTACGGTGCTCGAGAACATAACCTGAAAAATGTCAATCTGGTTATTCCGCGTAATCAATTAGTGGTTTTTACAGGTCTGAGCGGGAGTGGGAAATCTTCATTAGCTTTCGACACGATCTTTGCGGAGGGGCAACGACGCTATATCGAGACTTTCTCTGCTTATGCGCGTCAATTTCTAGGTGGATTAGAGCGTCCGGATGTTGAAAAGATCGATGGTCTAAGTCCGGTTATCTCTATTGAACAAAAAACCGTTTCGCGTAGTCCAAGATCTACAGTAGGGACGATCACTGAGATCTACGACTTCTTGCGCTTGTTCTATGCACGTGTGGGAATTGCATATTCTTACGAAACCGGAGAAGCAATGGTAAAGTACTCGGATGAACAGATCACTGACCTCATCCTGGAACAGTTTACCGGAAAACGCATTGTAGTGCTTGCGCCTAAGATCAAAGGACGCAAGGGCCATTACCGCGAATTGTTCGAACAGATCGCTAAGATGGGCTATACCCGTGTTCGTGTTGACGGCGAACTGCGTGATATCGAACGTGGGATGAAATTGGATCGCTACAAGATTCATGATATAGAAATTGTTATTGACCGTTTGGAAGTAAAGGAAGGCGATCGTAAACGCTTGTACGACGCCATTGTCACGGCCATGAAACACGGTTCCAAGAGTATGATGGTTATGGATTACGAAACCGAACAGGTCCGCCACTACTCGCGCTTATTAATGTGCCCTACAACCGGTATTTCTTATCCGGAACCGGAACCAAATTTATTTTCTTTCAATTCTCCTTACGGTGCTTGTCCTACCTGCATGGGCTTGGGTGAAATTTCTGAGATCGACCGAGACAAGGTGATCCCCGATCCAACCTTAAGCATTAAAAAAGGTGGTTTGGCTCCCGTTGGAGAATACAAACGGAATTGGTTCTTCGACCGCATTGAGGCATTTTTACAACAAGAAGGGTATACGCTTACCACTCCGCTAAAAGATATTTCCGATGATGTGATCAACGTCATTTTGAACGGAAATGAAGGTTTGGAGCAATCTGCAAAGGATATGACCGTTCGTTTTGAGGGATTGGCTACCTTCATGACGCGTCATGCAGAAGAGAGTACTGCCGGAATCCAGCGCTGGGCGCAAAGCTTCATGAACAAGATCACTTGTCCGGAATGTGAAGGTAAGCGCTTGAAAAAGGAAGCCCTTCACTTTCAAATTGGTGGCAAAACCATTGGCGAAGTAGCTAGTTTGGACATTCAAGATCTCTATAATTGGTTGGAAGGGCTGGATTCACAACTAAATGACGACCAGTTGCTCATTGGAACCGAGATCTTGAAGGAAATTCGTGCTCGCGTGCGATTCATTCTTGAAGTGGGATTAGAATACCTTACCTTACATCGTTCTGCCCGTAGTTTATCCGGAGGGGAAGCACAACGCATTCGCTTGGCAACGCAAATAGGTTCGGAGCTGATGAATGTACTCTACATTTTAGATGAGCCAAGTATCGGGTTGCATCAACGCGACAATACACGTTTGATCAATTCCTTGAAAAAATTACGTGACACCGGTAACTCTGTCATTGTTGTAGAACACGACCGCGAGATGATGGAAGCCGCAGATTTTGTGGTGGATATTGGTCCTGGAGCAGGTGTTCACGGCGGACAGATCGTAAATGCAGCGCCTTTTCATGAATTGGTAAGCACAGATTCGATCACAACCAAATACTTACGCGGTGAAATGGCCATTGAATTGCCGGTAAAACGAAGAAAGGGATCCGGAAAATTCCTAGAGTTGCTGGGAGCAAGTGGACATAACTTGAAAAACGTCAATCTGAAATTACCTTTGGGAACATTCACATGCGTAACCGGTGTTTCGGGAAGTGGAAAATCTACTTTGATCAACCATACCCTCTACCCGATCTTGAACGCGCACATTTACAATGGCGTGAAAAAACCCATGCCATATAAAGCAATCAAAGGACTGGAACACCTCGACAAAGTGATCGAGATCGATCAAAGTCCGATCGGTAGAACGCCTCGCAGCAATCCAGCCACATACACGAATGTATTCACAGAGATCCGTACCTTGTTTGCATCCTTGCCGGAATCGCAAATTCGTGGTTACAAAGCCGGACGATTCTCCTTCAATGTTGCCGGAGGTCGTTGTGAAACATGTGGCGGTGGCGGTTTGAAGGTGATCGAAATGAACTTTTTGCCGGACGTTTATGTGGAGTGCGAAACCTGCAATGGAAAACGCTACAACCGCGAAACCCTGGAAGTGCGCTACAAAGGAAAAACCATCAATGACGTGTTGGAAATGACCATCGAAGATGCAACTCAATTCTTTGAGAGTATCCCGAAGATCCACCGCGTTTTAGTTACCTTGAATAGCGTAGGATTGGGATATATTAAATTGGGACAACCTTCTACGACACTGAGTGGTGGTGAAGCGCAGCGCATTAAATTGGCAGGTGAATTAACCAAACGCGGCACAGGAAATACGATCTACATTCTAGATGAACCAAGTACAGGATTGCATTTCGAAGATATCCGCATGCTGATCGACGTCTTGCAGCGCCTGGCAGATGAAGGAAACACGGTATTGGTGATCGAACACAACCTGGACATTGTCAAAGTTGCTGATTGGATCATCGATGTTGGCCCGGAAGGCGGTCGTGGCGGTGGTCAGATCGTTTGCGAGGGCACACCAGAAACCTTGATCAAAAAGCATGCAGAACATTCACATACTGCAAGGTATTTGAAGTTGGAATTGGAGCATATGAAAACCATTCGAAAAAACTAATCCTATCTTTAGAACCGATTCATTTTAAAAAGTTGTTTGAGAAAAGTTGCAAATAAAAATGATTTTCTTAAATTGAAAGTCCTTATGTGACATATACCTGTTTTTCATTTCTATTCAATGGTTGAATAATTCATCCACCACATATATAAGGAGGCACGCCATGAAAGAACAAAAACTAGAGGAAATAATAAACGCCTCCCCATTTGGATTCGCGCATCACGAAATCATCGTGGATGAATCTGGAAACCCAATCGATTACAGATTTATTGGTATTAATTCGGCATTCGAATTACTCACAGGGATATCTGGAAACCGCATATTAAAGAAGACTTTTTTAGAATCAATACCTGAGTTAAAAACAAGTGGATTGTTCAGAATTGATGTTTATGGTAAAATAGCATTAAACGGTGGCAATGAAAAAATTGAATATTACGTTGAAAGAACCCATCGTTGGTATGAAGTAGATGTTTATTCGCATTTGAAGGGCTACTTTACCACAATTTTTACTGACATTACTGAACAAAAGCATCAGTTAGAGGAACATAACTTGTACATTTCAACATCTCCGATAGGAATTTTTGTTGCAAATGCGGATGGACGATATACGGAAGTGAATCCAGTTGCTTGTTCCATAACCGGTTATGAGATGGATGAATTGCTTCAAATGTCCATTGGTGAAATTGTCGTTAAAGATGAAGTTAAAAGGGCATATAACCATTTCAAAGAAGTAAAAGCCGGAAAGATTCAACACGGGATATTTCGATCACTACGTAAAAACGGCGAAGTATTTTGGATGTCAGTAGCCGCCACCAAAATGAATGATTTTCATACAATAGCCTACTGTCAGGATATAACCGAGAAAAAACAAGCTGAAGAAGTACTTGAACAATCTGCTTTGAGATTATCACTTGCGACAAAAGCAGGAGGTGTGGGAGTTTGGGACTGGAATTGTGTTGAAGATACCATGATCTGTGATGAACAGATGCATTTTTTATACGGAATTAAGAAGGCAAATACTGTATATAATTTTGAATACTGGTTAAGTAAAATCCACACGGATGATTTTGACCGTATCAAAAAAGAAATTCAAGATGCTTTGTCTGGCCGGAAAGAATTTGATACAGAGTTTAAGGTTGTTTTAGAGGATGCTAGCATACATCAAATTAGAGCACTGGCCTCTGTTCAGCGAGATAATCTAGGCAATCCAATTAGAATGATCGGAACTAATTGGGATATTACAGAACAGAAAAAAGCACAAAACCGAATTTCAGCGTTATCAGAAATGCAACGGACGCTGACCGAAATTTCCAATTCATTCATTAATGTTCCCCTTGATCAATTAGAGGTAACAATTAATAACTCTCTTCGATTCATGGGTGAATTTACCAATACCGATCGTGCTTATATTTTTGATTATGACTTTAAGCGAAATATAAGCTGTAACACCTATGAATGGTGTAGAGATGGTATCATTCCTCAAAAGGATGAATTACAAGCTGTGCCTATTGATGTGATTCCCGATTTCATCGAAATGCACAAAGCAGGAAAATCAATAGTTGTCCCCGACGTGTTGGCACTTCCATCGGATAGTGAGCTGCGAGCAATTTTGGAGCCTCAAGGTATCAAAAGCATGATTGGCGTACCGCTTATGAATGAAGATGTTTGTACTGGATTTGTTGGATTTGACGCCGTTTTAAAACACTATGATTTCACAGAAAAAGAAGAGCAAATTCTAAGCCTTTTTGCTCAAATGCTAGTAAACGTTGAAAACCGCCGTACAGCACAAGACAGACTTATAGCGGCAATTCAAGAAGCTGAATTTGCGAGCAAAGCAAAATCAGAATTTTTGGCAAATATGAGTCATGAAATCAGAACCCCGTTAAATGGGGTCATTGGTTTTACCGACTTATTGAAAACAACTCCGTTAAATGAAATTCAACGTCAATATGTAAATAATGCCAATGTAGCAGGTTTAACTCTTTTAGGAATTATCAATGACATTTTGGATTTCTCTAAAATTGAGGCTGGCATGATGGTGCTCGATCCTGTAAAAACGGATATCATTGAATTACTTGAAAATTGTGTTGATTTGGTAAAGTTTGCTGCAGGAAAGAAAAACTTAGAGGTACTGTTGAATATTGATCCAAATCTGCCACGCTATGCCATAGTAGACCCAGTGAGATTGAAACAAATTCTTTCGAATTTGTTGGATAATGCTGTAAAATTTACTGATCACGGAGAAGTAGAACTCAAAGTAGCCTATCAGGCAAAATCTGATCAGATGGGCCAAATTTCATTTTTAGTACGCGACACAGGTATTGGCATAATGCCGGAAAAACTTGAAAAACTATTCAAAGCATTTTCACAAGCCGATAGCTCTACAACACGCCAGTTTGGCGGTACCGGTTTGGGTCTGTTCATTTCAGATAAAATTGCTCAGAAAATGAACGGTAAAATTCATGCTGAAAGCAAACCCGGTACTGAAACTAAGTTTTCGTTTAAACTTCTACTTGAAACTGAAGCTGAGCAAAACGAGAACCTTTCAGTTATCCAAAATTTAAAGCGTTGCTTGATCATTGATGATAATACGCGAAGTTGTGATATCATGAAACAAATTCTTGGCAAATGGAACATTGATGCGGAAATAAGTACCAGTGGTTTAGCTGCAATTAAAAAGCTTGACATAGATGCCAAATACGATTTTGTGATTTGTGATTATGACATGCCCGGGTTAAACGGTATTGAGACAATCCGTACAATTCGCAAAGCATTGAATTTAGACCAAATTGATTTACCGGTAATATTGTTGCATTCGACTGTTGAAAACAACGAGCTTCAAGAGGATTGTGAAAACATGGGCATTCATTTACGTTTGATTAAACCTTTTAAACGGAAAGATTTGTTCGAGTGCCTTAGCAGGCTAAACAACCCTGTCAATGAAGTGATTGAATCAGATCCACCTATTTCCGACACTCCTATTAAAGAAGAAAACGTATTTAAGGTTTTGGTTGTTGAGGACACTCCGATGAATATGATTTTGATCAAAGCGCTAATTCCACAATTGGTGAAGAACATTCAGATCATTGAGGCTATAAATGGACAACAAGCAATTGAATTTTATCAACGTGAAATGCCTGATTTAATCCTCATGGATATACAAATGCCTATTATTGATGGCATTGAAGCCACAGAAAGAATTCGAAGAATTGAACAAGAGACAAAACATCATGTTCCGATTATCGCCCTAACCGCAGGTGCAATTAAAGAAGAAATGGAAAAGTGTCTTGCCGCCGGCATGGACGACTTTCTTACAAAACCAATCGAACCCGAAATCACAAAAACGGTAATCGAAAAACACTTGTTCAAGCATCATGATGCAAAGTTGGATTAAGGGATTCTTATTTTGAAGCATTGTTTTAAACGGCCTCACGTTTACAAATAAGTAACCACACTTCTTTTCTATCATTTGTTTACAACTAACTTTAACCCATAACACTTTAAGAAGGCATTATGCACGCGCATCAAAAAGACTGGAATCAGATAAAAAACAATGATAGCTGGGCGATCTTTAAGATCATGTCCGAATTTGTAGAAGGATACGAACGTATGGCGCGCATCGGTCCGTGTATTTCTATTTTCGGTTCAGCACGAACGAAAGACGAGAATGTTTACTACCAATTGGCAGTAGAGATCGGTCAAAAATTGGCTCAAGCCGGTTACGGCGTGATCACAGGTGGAGGCCCCGGCATTATGGAAGCCGGAAATAAAGGCGCTCACCTGGCAGGAGGGAAAAGCGTCGGTTTAAATATCGACCTGCCTTTCGAGCAATTCCACAATAAATACATCGATCGCGATCACAACTTGAACTTCGACTACTTCTTTGTACGCAAGGTAGTTTTCGTAAAGTATTCACAGGGATTCGTCGTAATGCCGGGTGGATTTGGCACCATGGATGAATTGTTTGAGGCGATCACGCTCATTCAAACCAAGAAGATCACGAAACGTCCGGTTGTGTTAATCGGTCACGACTACTGGGACGGACTGGTTGATTGGGTGCGTAAGATCATGTTGGAAAAAGAACACAACATCTCACCGGAAGATATGAAGTATTTGACGGTTGTTGATACGGCAGATGAGGCAGTGAAGTTTATTGAAGACTTCTATAAAACTCACGACCTCAGTCCGAACTTCTAAAAGCAAAAAAAGCTACCTCTTTTGGGTAGCTTTTTTTAAAAGTTATTGTCATAAAAGTGCTGCCAGTACTTTTTCTGCTGCTCCCACATTTGCCGCAAAGACACGTTGCACATTTCCGGAACGCTCGGTGTGCTCTTGCAATAAGGTTTCAATAGCTTTCAGAAAACTTTCAGCCGAATCAATGGACAAAGCTGCGCCGGCGTCGAGGAACATACTTGCTTCCGGAAAGCGATCGTATTTTGGGCCGAAAAGTACAGGAACGCCAAAAGCCCCCGGCTCTAAAATATTATGTAACTTACCTGTAAATCCTCCACCCACGTAGGCAATCGTTGCATAGCCGTATGCGGCACTCAATTGTCCGATCGTATCTAAGATCAAAACAGTTGATTCTACCTGCGCTGCGAAATGGGTGTATCGTTGAAAAGGAACGTTTAGACTTTGTGTAATCTGTTGCACGTGACCTTCCGAAATATCATGCGGCGCAATCAAAATTTGAAAGCTTTTTTGCAATATGGCCAAATTGGTAAACAGTAGCGCTTCGTCCACGGGCCAACTACTTCCCATGATCAACAAAGGTCTTTCCCCTTTGAATCGTGCAATGATCTCATTTTCCGATTTTTTTCCGGCTAATGCCGCCATACGGTCATAGCGGGTATCCCCACTCACTGTAGATTGGTCAATCCCAATGGATGCCAAGAGTTGTTTCGATCGTTCATCCTGTGTAAAGAAATGATCGAAAAGTCGAAGCGCCTTGCGAAAAAAGCCCCCGTACCATTTAAAAAAGCGATGTTCAGGACGAAAAAGACTACTCACTCCATAGATCTTTGCTCCTTCTCTTCTCGCTGCTTTCAAGTGATTGTACCAGAATTCGTACTTAACGAAGAACACCATAGATGGTTTGACGATACTTGCAAATTTGTTAGCGTTCACTTTTGTGTCCAAGGGCAAGTAGACAGCCAGATCAACCTGATGATCGCGCTTCTGATAATGCTGCATGCCACTTGGTGAAAAAAAAGTAACCAATAAAAATACTTGCGGATCACGTTGTTTCAAGGCATTCATAATAGGTAATCCCTGATCAAATTCGCCCAACGAAGCACAATGGAACCAGATCACTTTTCGATTCGTCGGAATTTGTAACTGTGACTGCCAGTTTTTGCGACCTTGAACCCAACGCTTGGCTTTCTCATTGAACAAAGCAGCCAGGTGCATTGCTACACCCAACAAACGAATCCCGAAACCGTAGATCAAACGCATTATTCGAAATAGTAGTCTTTTGGTTTGCGTTGGTAAATAGGAATAAACCAACCTACCTTGAATCCATATTGTAAATCAAACATCATTGACTTCGAAACAGGAACATCCGGTTGGTCGAAAAACACCTCTCTCCTATTGTAAGTAAACCCTTCCTGTACGTACAATCCACCATAAAAATTGACCAATCCTTGATTCGCCATGAAGGCATATCCAACGAATTGATGCGCATTTAAGCCTGTGGTATAGCGGTCATAACCTTTGCGGTAATCCAACTCCAGCAAGGGAATTACTTGCTCCTGTGTTTCTACACGTGCCTTGTATTGCACGTAGCCCAATCCTCCGTGAACAAAAAGACCAGAATTCTCATTTGGCGACCAGACCGGAAATACTTTACCTACCAATAAATTGGCATTGAAACCTCTGGCATTCACTGCAACCAGTGCAATATCGCCATTTACATCCGTGATATTCCCGAATTCATCTACCAGGTGGTCGAACATGCCCTGAATGCGGATCTGATTGCCAAAAATGAAGTTTCCTTCCACACCCAAGACCCAGTTTTTGGTAGTCTTATAACTCACCATCGAACCCAAGTGATTCAACAACCCGTAGCGATCAGCTAAATCACCTCCTGTCCAATTCAAACCATAATGCACCGAAACCCATGGGGTAGCTATGGCACTGTCGCGTACATTTCGTTGTCCCCAGCTGAAGAAATCCGAACTGATCAAAGCGAAAAATAAACCAACGCGTAGCAATGAAATCATGCGATAAAAGTAAAAATTTATGTCCAAACCATTAGTCCCCTTTTAATAAGCCATAAGTACGCTTTAAACGAAAATCATCTAAAACGAATGGACTTGGAAGGAGAAATTCTACTGATCAAAATACTCGGGATGAATAACGCCAACAGACAAACAATTATTGTTGTTGCGTTCAATACGATCACCATCCACCAGCTTAATGAAATCGGCACGCTGTTTAAGTAGTACACTTTCGGATCAAGTGGAATGATATGAAAAATATCTTGAGCCAAACACAGTCCGAAACCGATCAAATTTCCCCAGATCATTCCGCGCACGATCATACTTCCTACATGCGCAAGGAAGATCTTTCGGAGTTGGCCATTTTTAGCTCCCATGGCTTTCATGATGCCAATAAAATTCGTGCGTACCAAAATGATCACCAACAAAGCTGATCCCATATTCACAATTCCAATGATCAACATGAGAACAATAATGATCAGCATATTGATATCCAAAAATCCGAGCCACACAAACAAGTCTTCATGCAGATCTTTGATACTTTTCACCTGAACTTGTTGCTGAAAATCCGGATTAAGCATGACGGCTTTCATCATCCGTTTTTTAACTTCATCCAGTTGATTGATGTCCGTTATACTCACTTCATAAGCGCCAATGTACTTTTGAAACGAGCCATTTCCAGGTATAGAATGAAATTCAAGTTGCTTTCCTCCGGCATTGATCGAGTATCGATAACCCTCGTCATCCAGAAATTCCCGAAGTATGGTGCCTTCCCGATCACATTGAATGTTACATGCCGCATGCTCATTTCCGCGAATCTTGATTTCCAAATAAGCGGTATCCGGTAAAGCGGTTTCTCCACTGATGAGGTCAGGACGTCCACTCGGTTCGCTCATGCTCATCCAATAATCAGATGCGATCAAACGAATGGTGGTATCCTTGGTCGGGCAAAACGTGAAACCTCCATAAGCCTCGTATCCTTTCCCCCAATCGTAACGGAAATTGCCATTTCCACCATTAACAACCCCACGAATGATCAACTGTCCATTAGCGAGTGTATCATCCACCACTATTTCCGCTTGAATTCCCCAGTCGTTCAGTTGTTGAACCTGAGTCAAGGAACAGAAAGCCAATTCTTTATCGAAATCTTCTAATCCCGTTTCATAGATCCCTACAACGCGAAATTGCCGCTGTATTGGCCGTTGTTTCACAAAATAAGCATTCACGGTATCGCCTACTCCAAAGTGAAGGTCGGTTGCAATGCGTTTAGAGATCAAAATTTCATTGGAATCTTCGCGGCGAAATGAAGGTAATTTGCCGGTTTTGATATAGGGCTCAAAAAATGACCAATCGTAATTTGCAGGTACACCTTTCAAAATAATTCCTAAAATTTCACGCTGTTCCACCTTCGAGGAAGATTGCAACAAAGCAGGTTTGTAAGCCACTGATTGTACGGAACTAACGCCTTTGATCCCGCGCAAAATATCCGGGAAATCCGCATTCATTTGAATGGGTGCACTTTCCATTAAAGTTCCTTCCCCATGTTTTTGAATGGAAATATGTGAACCAAAACCTATAACTTTACGGCTCACTTCTTGCTGAAAACCATTTACAACGGCAATCGTGACAATATTCACGATCATCGCGAGTGATATACTTATAGTAGCGATCTTACGAATAGGCTTGGCCTCTCGTTTTTCTCCTGCTACCGCATGTACATCACGACCTGATGAACGCTTTTGTAACTTTTGAGCAATAAAATAGGTGAAATTCCAGGAACTCCTCATGCGAACGCGAAGGTACATAAAGCTTTTGGCCATACAAAGTATTTGTTTGGTTTTCCTCACAGCTTGTGGATGGAACAAGTCACGCCATGGCCAAGTTGTCTCTCAAGAAGAAGAAGATTTTGTGGCCGAACAAGTTATCCAGAGTGAAGAGGATGAGATCTATATTGGTGAAAGCAATCCCACAGCTGTACCTCAGTTGATAATTGGAAATCAACGCATGAATCTCTACTTGGATTCATTGCGTGGAAAGCGTGTGGCCATAGTTGCCAACCAAAGTTCGGTGATCAATCGCACGCATTTGGTTGACTCACTCTTGGCACTTGGAATCACGATCCAAAAAGTCTTTGCACCTGAACATGGATTCCGAGGAACGGCAGATGCGGGTGAAAAGATCTGGAGTCATAAGGACCCAGTTACCGGTTTGCCGATCGTTTCCTTATATGGCAACAACAAAAAGCCACGGGCGGATCAATTATGGGACGTTGACATCGTCTTGTTTGATATTCAGGATGTAGGCGTACGTTTCTATACCTACATTTCTACCTTGCACTATGTAATGGAGGCTTGTGCAGAGAACAAAAAACCGCTCATTGTTTTAGACCGTCCGAATCCGAATGCGCATTACATTGACGGACCTGTTCGCGAGCCGGAACACACTTCGTTCATTGGTATGCATCCCGTTCCGATCGTTTACGGAATGACGATTGGCGAATATGCATTGATGATCAATGGTGAATTTTGGCTGCATAATGATGTGATCTGTCAATTGTACGTAGTTCCATGTAAGAATTACAATCACAAAATGAAATTCGAGATTCCAATCGCACCGAGCCCGAACTTACGTACTGATCTAGCAATCACCCTGTATCCAAGCTTGTGTTTTTTCGAAGCAACGACGGTGAGTGTTGGCCGCGGAACCGAACGTCCCTTCGAGATGTACGGACATCCGAATTTTCGCCAAACCAATTATGCCTTTATTCCGATGCCTACAACAGGGGCAAAAGAGCCACTTTGGCAAAATAAGATCTGTAATGGCTATGATCTACGTACCGTACAGAGAAAACGAGCATACGAGATCAATTTGAACTGGCTGATCAATGCCCGGGACCAATTGGGGGATAGTGTTACTTTTATAGATCAACGCAATTTCTTTGATCGCTTAGCCGGGACAAGTGAATTACGCAAACAATTGGCAGCAGGTATGAGTGCAAAAGAAATTAAAGCGACCTGGAAACCGGGTATCGACCAATTTACTAAGATCCGCCAAAAGTATTTGATCTATAATTGATCCTGTTCTACTTTTTTGGCTCCTTCTAGAACTGTATTCTTCATGGTTTCCATGTAATCTGAAAGTTTCGCACGCAGCGCATCATCTCCAGTTGACAAAATTTTAGCAGCTAGGATCCCTGCATTTTTCGCTGCATTGATTGCTACCGTTGCTACTGGGATGCCATTTGGCATTTGAACGATTGAAAGTAGACTATCCCAACCGTCAATAGAATTTGAACTTTTAATGGGAACACCGACAACAGGCAGTGGCGTTAAGGAGGCTGTCATTCCAGGTAAATGGGCTGCACCACCTGCTCCTGCGATGATCACACGGATTCCTCTATCAGCAGCAGTCCTCGCATATTCAAACATGCGTTCAGGTGTGCGATGCGCCGAGACGATAGTTAATTCATAAGGCACTCCGAATTCTTTTAAAATCGCTGCAGCATCCTGCATAATTGGCAGATCCGATGTACTGCCCATGATAATCCCAACCATTCCTGTTTTTTTTTACAAAGTTAGAACTATTCGTTGCAGATCGAAAGCACTGCAGGTGAAATAAATAAAAAAGGATCATGCAACCAAGCGATATACGAAATGGGTTGTTCATAACTGCTCGTGTACATTACTCTTTAGGGTCTTTAATTTTGATAATTTTACACCACAACTTGCAACGAATGAAATATTTACTCTCATTTTTCCTGGGTTGTTCCCTTATTGGAATTTGGCAAAAAGCTGTTGCTCAAACCACCCTGTTTTCAGATGGTTTTGAAACAACCAATTCCTGGCAACAATTCGGTTCTAATTCCCCAAATAGCTGGATCTTGGGGGATTGTGTAGCAGCTGCCGGAACAAATTCGGCATACATTACTTCCGGAGGAAGCACAAACGATTGTAGTTCCAGCGGAATCACACACTACGGATATGTGAACAGCAGCTCAGGTATTTTGGAGACGATTTTAGCAAGACCTGTAGTTTCGAATTGTTTTTCTGCAATGCAACTGAGCTTCGATGCTCGAGTTGATGGAGATGCAGCAGATTATCTGGAGGTGGTATACAGCACCGATAATGGTGTGAACTGGTTTAATATCGGATCTCCGATTATCAATCTTGCTGCGTTCACTGCTCAAAACCTTGCAATTCCGGCTGTTCTAAATGGCGGGAATTTCCTGATAGGATTTCGTTTTACCTACAACGACAATTCAATAAATGGCAATCCTCCAGCTATTGACAACATTTTATTGGAGGGGGTACTTACAGATAATCAGGCTCCATCTATTACATGTCCTGCTTCAGTTAATATGTATGCTACTGCTACTTGTAATGCTACGATCCAAGATCTAAGTGGCCAAGTTTCTGTTTCGGATAACTGTACTTCTACCGGGAATTTCACATTTAGTCAAACTCCACTTGTTGGAACGGTCATTACTGCCAACATAGCTGCATCCATTACAGTTACTGATCAAGCAGGATTAAGTAATACCTGCAATACATCCTTGATATTCATTGACACTACGGCCCCTGTAGTTACTTGTCCACCTTCGCAATTAGTATACGTTGGAGTGAGCTGTAACGAACCATTACCAAACTACACCGGATTGGCTTCAGCAACAGACAACTGTTCATCAACATTTACTTACAATCAAATTCCTTCCCCTGGAACTACATTCCCGGATGGAATTTATATCATTACCATAGCTGCCCAAGATGTATCTGGAAATCAGGGAACCTGTACTTTTCAATTTGAGGTGCGAGACACAATAGCTCCTGGCATCACCTGCCCGGCCGGACCCATCACGCAACCTGTAAATGGTGCCTGTGTAGCGATATCCGGAAATTACACAAGTTTGGTCGGGATTTCTGACAACTGTTCGCCTACGACACAAATGGTCATTCAGCAATCACCTATGGTTGGCACGCCGTTTACAGCTTCACAAGTGTTTACCATGACGGTTCAAGACCTTTCTGGAAATTCTAAAAGTTGTTCATTTACGGTAACAGCAATAGACACTTCAGGACCACTAGTTAATTGTGTGAGTGACACCAATCTAACCATCACGAATCCGTGTAATTACACGATCCCAAATTTTGCCGGTACACATTATGCCAATGATAATTGCACAGCAGTCAGCTCATTAACATTTAATCAAACTCCGGCTCCTGGTACCCCGGCTAGTGGGCAAACACAAGTTATCATTACTTACCAAGACGCTATTGGAAATTCAGGGACTTGCGTCACAACGATCCATCCAATCGATTTGATTCCACCGATCGTTACTTGTCCCGGAAATCAGCAAGTGAACAATGTGGCACAATGCACCTCCACTTTACCTGATTTAATTGGTATGGTAAATGTTACAGACAATTGTTCGGGCTGGACCATCACCCAAACTCCTGTAGCTGGAACAATTCTCTCCTCTGGTAGTAACACCATCCAATTTGTGGTAACTGATGCAGGAGGAAATCAGGTGGGATGTAGCACACAATTCATTATTACCGAAACTATTCCACCATCCATCACCTGTCCTGCGAACATCAGTACCTGTAATCCGGAAATTACTTATGCGCCACCGGCAGCATCAGATAACTGTGTTACGTTAGTAACTCAAACAGACAACTCCGGATTTACCTCTGGAGATATTTTCCCTGTAGGAATTACTACCCAATCCTACATGGTTATTGATTCATCAGGCAACAGTGATGTTTGCTCATTTACGGTTGAAGTTTTTGCTTACCCAGACACCGCACGAGTTCTTAATGACACTATCATTATGTGTAATCAATTCGATACTGTGGTGGAAGCAATACCAATTGTAAGCGGTTCCGGATCTTGGATAGTTGCTCAAGGTACAGCTACAATTGCAAATCCAACTGCATTACAAACAGCGGTTAGTGGTTTGGGATCAGGGACCAACTTGATTGTTTGGGTAGTGAGTTCGCCAAGTTGTGGAACGCTTCGTGATACGGTTGTTATTCAAGTTGGGCAGCCGAATACGCAGGCCAATTTGTTTGACTCCTTGTTCGTATGCGCTGAAAATGGCAGCATCATTCAAGCCAACATACCAAGCTCAGGAATAGGAACTTGGTCAACAAGTAGTCCAATCATCTTTGATGATGTAAATGCTCCTGTCACTTCATTAAGTAATGTTCCTCCCGGTTTCCATGAAGTGTTCTGGACGATCTCTAATGCGGCCTGCCCATCTACGGTTGACTCGGCGATTGTTGTGCGACCGGATGTTGCTTCGATCCTAACTCCTGATACGATCTGGTGTAGAGAGGATTTGCCATTATTCCTAAACGGAAATACGCCAAACGATGGCCAGTCTGTTTCTTGGTCTGTTGCTTCTGGAACTGCCACATTAAGTAATCAGTTCACAACATTTACGAACATCACATCGGGACAATCCGGACTGATTGAGATCGTGTATCGTTTCAATCATCCTATCTGCGGAGTATCTACAGACACATTTAAAATTCAATTGAATCTTTGTAGCGATGTACTGGGAAGCATACCTACCTTGTTTACTCCGAACGATGACGGTTCCAATGATCTGTTCGAAATCGAGAATTTGCATGATTTGTATCCAAATGCCGAGGTCGTGATCATAAATAGATGGGGAGCAGTTGTATATGAAAGTACGGGCTATGAAAGTCCGTGGGATGGAACTTATAAAGATGAAGAAGCACCTGCTGGAACTTACTTCTATTCGATCACTTCACCAACCGGCGAGTTTGAAAAGGTCACCGGTTCAATCAGTATTATCCGCTAATTCAAATCCTGAGAACCATGAAACAAATAATAGTATTCACTTTAATTTGCTGGTCTGTAATCGGTTACGGACAACAGGATTTTCAATTTTCGCAAACATTGAGCAACCCCTATTTATTCAATCCGGCAGCATCTGGCACCAGTAATGTTGGTGAGATCAATATCGGAAACCGCATGCAATTCATGCAAGTGGAAGGAAAACCAATGACAAGTTATCTAACATTCTCCTCAGCGTTCAGAACAGGTAAACAGCGTCATGCTTTAAATGAATTAGCAAACGGAGGAAAAACAGTTTTCAATGCGCCAAATCGCGTATTGGGTTCAAAACATGTAGCAGGGATTCGTTTGTTTAATGATCAAATTGGACCCTTTACTCGTAATGCTGTTATGGCGAGTTATGCGTATCACTTGCCTTTGACAAAGCAATTCAATATGGGCGTTGGTTTAGGATTTGGTTGGAACAACTTCGGGATCGACCAATCAAAATTGATCTTGGGATCCTCAGGAGATGTTACTTTTCAGACGTATTTTGCCAACACGAGTATTCAAAACCGAGTAGATGCAAATGCAGGTATTACGATCTACAACGAAAAATTACTATTCGGAGTGTCTACAACTCAACTGTTTGGTTCTGCAATTCGCTTTCAGGATGTTACAACGTCAAGCACGCATTTAAGTCATTTATACCTCATCGCTGCTTATCGCTTTGAAATGAATTCGACCTATGGAATTGAACCAATCATTCAAATGAAGCGGGTGAAAGGTTCCCCGATGAGTTATGATATTGGCGCACGCATTCATTACAACCGCATGGGTTGGGTAGCACTTGCATACCGCAATTCAGGAAACTTGTCCCTTGGAGCCGGTGTGAATCTTTACCGACATTTTCGAATAGCATATAATTTCGACGCCGGATTAGGTGCAACCCGCCATTTTGGTTCAGGAGCGCATGAACTTCAGATCGGATACATTTTCGGTTATCGTCGAAATATGGAAAAAGAATTGAAGGACCAGGAAAAAGAGGAAGAGAAAAAGAACGGTTCAGAGGATTTGGAAACACAACCTGGAACTGGTAACCAATAAGGCCATTCACGTTGCCATGTTCATTTTGTTTTCTACCCTCGTTCTTTGAGAATTTAGAGATGATTACTTTTGTAAAAAACGATTAAATGCGTCCGTTTTACCTTCTTCTGAAAATATCGCTTAATATTTCTTTTCGTCTGTTCTACAAGCGATTTGAAATTGTTAATAATCCAAAGTCGCTGTTTGGTCGGACCATTTATGTGAGCAACCATCCCAATTCATTCATGGATCCTATAATGATTGGAGCATTGGGGCGACCTGTTGTCCATTTCATGACACGATCCGACGTTTTCAAATGGTGGTTGAAACCTGTGCTTTGGGCCTCACATATGTTACCCATTTATCGTCAGCATGACGGTGAAGATACCAAGGCAAAAAACACGGATGTTTTTAACAAGGTTAACCGCTCACTTGCTTTAGGCCGCAATATATTAATCTTTGGGGAAGGATTTACGGACGACACCCCCATCAGAGGTTTAAAGCCTGTAAAAAAGGGAGCTATTCGAATGGGGTTTGGTGCCTTAGAAGCTTGCAATTGGAACAAAAAGATCTACGTCTGTGCCATGGGAATCAACTACACCGATCGCAATACAATCTATTCTGAATTTGTTATTCAATACAACAAGCGCATTTGCCTGAATGATTTCAAAGAAATTTACAGTCAAAATCCCGTAAAAGTAATCAATGAACTGACCAAGCGCCTGGAAACAGAAATGCAAGATTGCATCATTTATGTTCGTGATAAAGCAAAGTATAGCTTGCTCGAGAACATCATGCAATTGACGCGCAAAGGATTCAACCACGCGAATCACGACGCAACGATCCCGTTAAAAAAACGCTTGGATTACAGCCAAAAATTAGCGACTTGGATCAACGAAGAAGTAACTGAAGATCGCGATGACCTAACTCAGTTGGGTAAAGAAATGGAGGCTTACTTTACACTAGAAAAACGGATGAAGATCCAAGATCGCTTCGTATATCAGGCGCAAAATGACGAGGCTATATCACGAACCAAAGAATTGCTCCTTTTACTTACTGTTTGGCCCTTAGCGTTACTCGGTTGGTGCCACGGATTGATCCCTTATTTGATCTCGAAAAAAGTCACCGAAAAGATCATGCGCCGAAAAGTTTTTTGGGGTTCGGTGAAAATGATGCTTGGTAAATTGATCGGTTCTATTTACAACATACCAATCGTAATGCTCCTAACACATTACTTGTTTCCGCATTGGTCTCTGGGAATTGTATATTTCCTTTTTGTGGCTCCTACGCTTTGGCGCATTGCCTACGCTTACCAAAACTGGTTCCTGGAATACCGCTTGAAAGGAATGATGCAACAAGCTGATCTGAGCAAATTTGTAGAAAAGCGCAAGCAACTGGTAGA